>JAQCJS010000107.1 GCA_027592975.1 Chloroflexota bacterium | reverse complement strand
CCAGGGTGGGCGGCCTGGTGGCGACGATCTCGGACGGGCGCACGGGGTACCTGGTGCCGTGGCGCTGCCCGGAGCCCTTCGCGGAGAAGATCGAGCTGCTGCTGCGGAACGAGGAGCTGCGCCGGGCGCTGGGCCGGGCGGCGGCGGAGCGGATGCGCACCTACTCCTGGGCGGAGGTCGCGCGGTCGGTGGGATCGCTGCTCGGCGCGATGGCGTCGGAGCCGGAGGAGGACTGCTCCGTCGTCGCGGGCGGTAGACTGCCCGCCTAGCTCCTTCCAGCACGCGAAAGCCGCAGCATGACCACGCCGCCCACCGCCACCGTCTCCCCGATCGACCCGAAGCTCGACCTCCTCGATGAGTTAGAGGCGAAGGCGCCTATGCGCGCCCTCGCCGTGTTCGCCCATCCTGACGACGCGGAGTTCACCAGCGGCGGCACGCTGGCCCTGCTGGTGCAGCGCGGGTGGGATGTGAACGTGCTGGTCACCACCAGCGGGAACAAGGGGACGAAGGACCCGGAAGTCACCCCGCAGTACCTGGCGGGCGTGCGCGAAGAGGAGCAGCGCCGCGCGAGCGCGATCCTGGGGACGCACGAGCCGATCTTCCTCGGCTTCCCGGACGGCTACGTGCTGGACGATGACGAACTGCGCGGGCTGATCGTCCGGCAGATCCGCCTCCACCGCCCGGAGCTGGTGATCACCTGGGACGGCTTCCGGCCGGGCTTCAACCACCGCGACCATCGCAACACGGGCCGCGCCACGTACGACGCGATCTACCCGGCGGCGGACGACCACCTGTACTACGTCTTGGACAAGGAAGAGGGCCTGGAGCCCTTCCGTCCGCAGGCGATGCTGCTGGCGGGCACCCACAACGCCGACTACCACATCGACATCTCGCCGGTCTTCCGCACGAAGATCCAGGCGATCCTCGCCCACACCTCGCAGATGCACGGGCGGACCGAGGAGGCGATGGTGAAGATGTGGGAAGAGCGCGCCGAGGCCGCCCGCGAAGCCGGCGACGAGACGGCCTCGCCCTACCGGGAGTCGTTCACGAAGGTGCTGCTGCGGCGCTAGGTGACGGGCGGAGCCTCAGACAATGACCGATCCTGTTCACATCTCCGATCTCCTTCCGGACGACATCGACGGTATCGAGGAGACCGCCCGCGTGCTCCTTGCGGCGTTCCGCGACACGACGCCCTCGTGGCCGCACCTCGACGCCGCTCGCGACGAGGTGCTGGAGAGCTTCGAGCCGGGGCGCATCAGCCGCGTGGCGCGATCGGGCGTGGGAGCGGTAGTCGGTTGGATCGGCGGCATCTCCGAGTACGACGGTCACGTCTGGGAGGTGCACCCGCTCGCTGTCGACCCCGCGCACCAGCGCCGGGGAATCGGGAAGGCGCTTCTCGCGGACCTCGAGGAGAGTGTGCGGCAGCGCGGCGGCCTGACGCTCTGGCTGGGCACCGATGACGAGGTCGATCGGACGAGCCTGGGCGGGCCGGACTTGTACCCGAACCTCCTCGGGCACTTGTCCGCGATCCGCGACCTTGGGGGACACCCGTTCGCCTTCTATCTACGGTGTGGCTTCGCGTTGGCGGGGGTGGTGCCGGACGCGAACGGCCCCGGAAAGCCGGACATCCTGATGGCGAAGCGGGTCGCCGGGACCTCCGGCGGGGGTGAACCGGAGACACTCCGGGGAATTCCGCCCAGTGGGGTTTGACATAGACTCGTATCGGCCCCAGACTCAGAGGTCGCGCCTGTTACAGGTGCGCAATTTCTCGCGATGTGTCGGTCGTTTGGCCGGTTTCGCGATGAGGACCGACGTTCCCGGCGGGCTGTGAGTGCGGTAGCGCACCCAGCACGGACTCGGGGGCGTGACAGGCTCATCCGACAGCCATTCGGCCGTTCGTGTTGTCTGATTTCAGCCCTCGGTCGGCTGCCCCGGATGGGGACAAGTGCCGGGGACAAGAGTGGGGAGTCGGCGTGCCGACGATCAATCAGCTGGTTCGCAGTCCGCGGACCCCGATTCGCAAGAAGACGAAGGCGCCGGCGCTGCGCTTCCGGTTCAACACGCTGAAGAACCGGATGAAGCGATCGGCGAAGGGTTCGCCGCAGAAGCGTGGCGTGTGCACCCAGGTGCGCACGGTCACGCCGAAGAAGCCGAACTCCGCGCTGCGCAAGGTCGCGCGTGTTCGTCTCTCGAACAACATCGAGGTGACGGCGTACATCCCGGGCGAGGGCCACACCCTGCAGGAGCACTCCGTGGTGCTCATCCGCGGCGGTCGTGTGAAGGATCTCCCCGGCGTGCGCTACCACATCGTCCGTGGCGCGCTGGACGCGCAGGGCGTGAAGAACCGCAAGCGCGGCCGTAGCAAGTACGGCACGCGGAAGGCGTAAGGGACTCAGAATGCGCCGAAACCGCGCCGCTACCCGCCCCACGATCCCGGATCCCCGCAACCAGTCGCGGGTGGTCAGCAAGTTCATGTCCAACCTCATGCGCGACGGCAAGAAGAGCACCGCGGAGCGTGTGGTCTACGACGCCTTCGACAAGATCGAGGAAGTCACGGGCCGCCGCGCGATCGACGTGTTCGACGCGGCCGTGCGCAACGTGACCCCGGTCATTGAGGTGAAGCCGCGCCGCGTCGGTGGCGCCACGTACCAGGTGCCGGTGGACATCCGCAGCGAGCGCCGTCAGGCGCTGGCGCTGCGCTGGCTGCTGGAGTCCTCGCGCCGCCGCGGTGGTCGGTCGATGTCCGAGAAGCTCGCCGCCGAGCTCTTGGACGCCGCGAACAACGCCGGCAACGCGATTCGTCGTAAGGAAGAGACGCACCGGATGGCTGAGGCCAACCGGGCGTTCGTGCACTACCGCTGGTAGTCCGCCTGGCATGACAGGTCCGCACTCACCGGCGGTGAGGTGCGACCTGCGCCAGACGCGCGCCGCGTGAGTAGCTGAGAAAGCAATCGAGGGTTAGATGGCCCGGACCGTACCGCTCGACCGTGTCCGTAATATCGGCATCATCGCGCACATCGATGCCGGTAAGACCACCGTGTCCGAGCGCATCCTGTTCTACACCGGCCGAACCTACAAGATCGGCGAGGTCCACGAGGGCACGGCCGTTATGGACTGGATGGAGCAGGAGCGCGAGCGCGGCATCACGATCACGTCTGCCGCGACGACTGCGCAGTGGGACAACCACACCATCAACCTCATTGACACCCCCGGCCACGTGGACTTCACGGTGGAGGTGGAGCGCTCGCTGCGCGTGCTGGACGGCGGCGTGGTCGTCTTTGACGGCGTCGCCGGCGTGGAGCCGCAGTCCGAGACGGTGTGGCGCCAGGCGGACAAGTACGCCGTGCCGCGCATGTGCTTCGTGAACAAGATGGATCGCATGGGCGCCTCCTTCGAGCGCTGCGTGGAGATGATGGTCTCCCGCCTGGGCGCCGTGCCGGTGCCGGTGCAGATCCCGATGGGTGCAGAGGATGCCTTCAAGGGCATCATCGACCTCGTCAAGATGAAGGCCGTTTACTTCGAGGGCGAGCGCGGCCTGAACGTGGCTGAGGCCGACATCCCGGACGAATTCGCCGCCGCCGCGCAGACCGCGCGCGAGACGATGGTCGAGCGCGTCTCTGAGAACGACGACCCGCTGATGGAGACCTTCCTTGAGGGCGGCGAGATCAACAACGACATGCTGGTCGCCGGCATCCGCCGCGCGACGATCGCCGGGAAGATCAACCCGGTGCTCTGCGGCACCGCGCTGAAGGACAAGGGCGTGCAGCGCCTGCTGGACGCCGTGGTGGCGTACCTGCCCTCGCCGCTGGACGTGCCGCCGGTTGTCGCGCACCTGCCGAACGACCCCGAGACCTCCGTGGTGCGCCGCCCGAACGACGACGAGCCGCTCACCGCGCTCGCGTTCAAGGTCGTGTCCGACCCGTTCGTCGGCCGCCTGGTGTTCTTCCGGGTGTACTCCGGCGTGGTGAAGTCGGGGGACACCGTCCTGAACACCACGCGCAACGGTCGCGAGCGCTTCGGCCGCATCGTCAAGATGCACTCCAACTCGCGCGAAGAGGTGGAGGAAGTGCGCGCCGGCGACATCGCCGCCGCTATCGGCCTGAAGGACACCTTCACCGGTGACACGCTTTCCGAGCGTGAGAACCCGGTGATGCTGGAGCAGATCATCTTCCCGGAGCCGGTCATCTCCGTGGCCGTGGAGCCGAAGACGCGCGAAGACCAGCAAAAGATGGGCGAGGCGCTGCAGAAGCTGCTGGAAGAGGATCCGACCTTCCGCGTCAAGCTGGACGAGGAGACCGGTCAGACGGTCATCTCCGGCATGGGCGAGTTGCACCTCGAAGTCTTCGTGGACCGCATGAAGCGCGAGTACAAGGTCGACGCGAACATCGGCCGGCCGCAGGTGTCGTACCGCGAGACGGTCACGCACGAGACGAAGGCCGAGGGGCGCTTCATCCGCCAGACCGGTGGTCGCGGCCAGTACGGCCACTGCGTCCTGACCGTCGCCCCGCGCGAGCCGGGTTCCGGCTTCCTGTTCGAGGACAAGACGACCGGTGGCTCCATCCCGCGCGAGTACATCAACTCCGTGAAGCGCGGCGTGGAGGGTGCCCTGTCGAGTGGCCAGAAGGCTGGCTACCCGGTGGTGGACGTATACGTCGCCGTCATCGACGGCTCGTACCACGACGTGGACTCCTCCGAAATGGCATTCGAGACCGCGGGCTCCATGGGGATGCGTGACGGTCTGCAGAAGGCGGGCTCCGTACTGCTGGAGCCGGTGATGAAGATCGAGGTCACGACGCCGGAGGATCACTTCGGCGACATCCTCGGCGACCTGTCCTCTCGCCGGGGACTGGTGCAGGGGTCTGAGCTGCGCGGCAACACCCGCATCATCAAGGCGCTGGTGCCGTTGGCCGAGACGTTCGGCTACACGACGGACATCCGCTCCATGACGCAGGGTCGCGCGGCGTTCTCGATGGAGTTCGACCACTACGAGCGCGTTCCGGCGAGCGTCGCAGACGAAATCAGCAAGAAGACGAAGGGCGCCGGCGCCTAACACGCGGTTCGACGCGACTGTTACGCACGGACGGGGAGACGGGAACTACAGATGGCCAAGGGCGTATTCCAGCGGAACAAGCCGCACGCGAACATCGGGACGATCGGTCACGTTGA
>JAQCJS010000106.1 GCA_027592975.1 Chloroflexota bacterium | reverse complement strand
CGGTGAGCGAGCGGATGTCGCCGCCGGCTTCCCACAGCACGTCGAGGAACGCCTCCACCGCGTTGGCGGAGGTGAACACCGTCCAGCAGTACTCGTGCGCCTCCAGGCGCTCACGCACGGCGACCGCCTCCGCGGGGTCGACGCGCCGCTCCAGCTCGATCGCCGGGAGCACCACCGGCCACGCGCCCTCCGCGCGGAGCACATCGACGAGCGCCGAGGACTGCGCGCGGGTGCGCGTCACCAGCACGCGCTTCCCCGCGAGCGGGGCGAGGCGGCGCGGGTCGAGCATCGGCTGCAGCCCGGCGACATCGCCGACGACGAAGAGGGCGGGCGCCTTGATGTTCTGCGCGCGCGCGACCTCCGCGATCGTCTCCAGCGTGCCGGTGGCGACACGCTGGCGCGGGGTGCTCGCCTCCTGCACCAGCGCCGCGGGTGTTGAGGCGGCGCGGCCGCCCTCGATCAATGCGCGCGCGATGCCGTCCAGGCGGCCGACGCCCATCAGGATCACCAGCGTGTCGACGGCGGTGGCGAGCTTCTCCCAGTGGACGCCCGCCTCCGGCTTTGTGGGATCCTCGTGCCCGGTGATCACCGCGAACGAGGTGGCGACGGCGCGGTGCGTCACGGGGATGCCGCCCGCCGCCAGCCCGCCGATGGCGGAGGTGACGCCGGGGATGACGGTGCAGGGGACGCCGGCGTCGGCGAGCGCCGCGGCCTCCTCGCCCCCGCGTCCGAAGACGTACGGGTCGCCGCCTTTCAGTCGCACCACGCGCTTGCCAGCGCGCCCGTGCTCCACCAGCAGCGCGTTGATCTCCTCCTGCGTCAGGGTGTGGTTGTCGGCGGCCTTGCCCGCGTCGATGAGCAGCGCGCCCGCGGGCGGCTCGTCCATCAGGCCGGCGGTGCCTAGGCGGTCGAAGATCACGACCTCCGCGCGGCGGAGCGCGTTCATGCCGGCGACGGTGATGTACCCGGGGTCGCCGGGGCCGGCGCCGACCAGCCAGACGTGGCCGGGGGTGGTGGTGCTGGTCACAGGCGTGCGCCTCCCGCGCTCTCGTAGCCTTCGCGCAGGCGCTCGCCCAGGCCGCGGCCGAGGCGATCCGCGTCATTCGGGTTGCCCGTGCCCTCGCCGAAGACGGGGGACTCGCCCTCCACGTCGCCGCCGAGCATCGCGCGCAGCGTCATCAGCTCGCCGTCGATCTCCGCGTACGCGCCCACGGCCAGGTTGCAGCCCGCGCCCAGCGCCGCGAGGACGCCGCGCTCCGCGGTGACGGCGGCGCGCGTCGGCGCGTGGTCGATCCGCGCGAGGATCGCGCGCGTCGCCTCGTCGTCCGTGCGGCACTCGATTGCGATCGCGCCCTGTCCGGGCGACGGCAGGAACTCGCGCGCCTCGAAGATCTGGGTGGCCTCACCGATGCGGCCGAGGCGCGTGAGGCCGGCGGCGGCGAGCAGGATGCCGTCGTACTCGCCGGCGGCGAGTTTCGCGAGGCGCGTGTCCACGTTGCCGCGGATCTCCACGGGGATCAGGTCGGGGCGGACCGCGCGGATCAGCGCGATGCGGCGGCTGGCGCTCGTCCCCACGCGCGCGCCCTCCGGCAGCGCGGCGAGACGGCGTCCGTCGCTGCCGACGAAGGCATCACGCGGGTCGGCACGCTCCAGGATCGCGGCGATCGTCAGGCCCTCCACCGGGGCGGTGGGCACGTCCTTTAGCGAGTGCACGGCGATGTCCGCGCGGCCCTCCAGGACGGCCTCGCGCACGGCGGCGGCGAAGACGCCCTGACCGCCGAGCTGGGTCAGCGGCGTCACACGGTCACGGTCGCCCTGCGTGGTGATCTCCAGCACGGGCACATCGACGCGCGAATCGACCGCCTGGAGGGCGGTCGTCGCGAGGGCCACCTGCGCGAGGGCGAGCGCCGAGCCGCGCGTCGCGCAGCGCAGCGTCAGCGTGGATGCGGTCATGCTTCCTCGACGTCGACGGGTTCGTCCAGCCGAAACAGGGTGCGCACGGTGGTGAGGTAGGTGTCCTGGTCGCCGCGCTCGCGCAGGGTGGTGATCGGCGCGTGCAGGAGCTGCCTGACCAGCGCGCGCGTGAGCACGTCCGCCAACTCCTCCACGTGGGCGCGCTGGTCGTCCGCGAGCTTGAGGCGCCGCAGCGTCTTCTGCAGCTCGCTGCGGCGCAGCTCCTCCGCGCGGTCGGTGATCGCGCTGATCGTGGGGACGATCTGCAGCTGGCTCCACCACTCCGCGAACCGGCTGGTCTCCTCGTCCACGATCGCCTGCACCGCGGCTACCTCGCTTGCGCGGGCCGCCGTGTTGCGCGCGGCGACCTCCTGCAGGTCGTCCAGGTCGTAGTAGGACACCCCGGGGATCCCGCGCACGGTGGCGTGGAAGTCGCGCGGCACGCCGATGTCGATGATCAGCAGCGGCTGGCCGTCCCGGTGCGAGACGGCATCACTCACGGCCGCGTCCTCGAACAGCGCCTCCGGCGAGCCGGAGGCGGCGATCACAATGTCGGCGGTGCGGAGAGCTTCGGCGGCGTCCGCGAAGGGGATCGCCTTGCCGCCCAGCGCGTCCGCCAGCGCCAGCGCGCGTCCGAAGGTGCGATTGGCGACGGTGAGGCGTTCCGCGCCGTAGGCGACGATCGCCTCCGCGGCCAACCGGCCTGCCTCGCCCGCGCCCACCATCAGCACGGACGCCTGCGCCAGGTTCGGGAACAGGTCACGCGCCTGCTGCGCGGCGATCGAGGAAACGGAGACGGAGCGCTCGCCGATCGAGGTCTCGTTGCGCGCGCGCCGGCCCGTGCGGATGGCGGTGTGGAACAGCCGCGACAGCATCGCGTTGTCGGCCCCCGCGGAGACGGTGGAGGAGAAGGCGGAGCGAACCTGCCCCAGCACCTCGGTCTCGCCCAGCACCATCGAGTCGATGCCGGAGGCGACGGCGTACAGGTGTCGCACCGCGTCCGCGCCGTAGGCGACGTGGAAGTGGCGCTGCATCACGTCATGATCCACGCCCAGCTCCACGGCGAGGAAGCCCAGCGCGGCCTCCGGCTCGTGGATGCCGGGGAGGTACAGCTCCAGCCGGTTGCAGGTGTTGATGATCGTCGCCGCGCCGAAGGTCTCCTTCGCGCGCTGCAGCACCCTCGGCAGCGCCTCGGCGTCGATCGCCACGCGCTCGCGGATGTCGAGCGGTGCGGTCTGGTGGCTCATCCCGGTGAACGTGATCACGGCCGGACTTCCTCGCGCCAGAAGGGCGACACCTGCAGCTCGGTGCGGCCGAGCGACGCGACGAGACGGGCCTTCGCGGCCTCCATGTCGCCCAGGTTGATCAGGGCCATCAGCTCGCCGTCGATCGCCTGCTGCCAGCGGTCGGCGGGGATGCGGTTCGGGCACTCCCTGCAGAGCAGGGGCGGCGGCGTCTCCGCTCGCGCGCACTTCGAGGCGCACTCGCGGTCGCCGGCGCGGATATCCCGGCGCACGTCCGCTAGCAGATCCGCCAGCGCGACCACGTCATCCGACATGAACTCCGCCAGCCGCTCGCGCAGCCAGCGGGCCATCGCGGGGCTGGTGCCGCCGGTGGAGGAGGCAAGGGCGATCTCGCCGCGCCGGACGAGCGAGGGGAGGATGAAGTCGCAGTTCGCGGCGTCGTCGGCGGCGTTCACCAGGATCTTGGCGGCGCGGGCCTCGTCCGCCACGGTGCGGTTCACGGCGCCGTTGTCCGTGGCGACCATCACCAGGAAGTAGCCCGCGGTGTCGCCCGCGCGGAACTCCCGCTGATCCCACTTCGCCTGTCCGCGGTCCACGAACGCGCGCACCGGCGCGATCAACTCGGGCGCGACGATCGTCACGTCCGCGCCGTGCTCCACGAGCTTGCCGAGCTTCTCGTCCGCGACGTGGCCGCCGCCGACGAGCAGCACCGGCTTGTGGCGCACGTCCAGGAAGATGGGGTAGTAGATCATCGGCGCGGGGCTCTCGCTTCTCGGCTGCGGTTGATGTGGATGGGCTAGCGGGAGTCGGTGTCGTAGACGGATGTCAGGCCAATGAGGGCGCGATCCGCCAGCCCGGCGATCGCCTCGCGGGCCTTCTCGGCGTCCTCAGGGGCCAGGCGGTTGCGCTCCGACAGCCGCTTCGCGGTCTCGTCCAGCGACTTGCGGAAGAAGATGAACGCCTGCACGGCCTTCCCCAGCGGGGTGCCGCGGCGGCGCAGCTCACGGCCGTACTGCTCGCCGATCTCGCCGACCTCTGCCTCCAACTCGGGGCGACGGCCGCGGCGCGAGATGTAGTCGTCGACGATCTCGAGGAGGCGCCGGCCCAGCGGGCGCAGCGCGTCACGTTCGGCCTGCTCGATTTCGCCGTACCACTCGTCCGCGCTGCCGGAGTGCAGCTGGTGGCGGATGCGGGACGTGGCGGCGTCTGACAGCGGGCGCTCCGAGCGCCGTCCACCGCCACCCTGGATCATGGCGAGGAGCTCCGCCTCCGCGAAGCGGCGGTGGCCACCCGGCGTGCGGAAGACCTGGATCTCTCCGGAGTCGGCCCAGCGGCGGACGGTGGACTCGTTCACGCCCAGCAACTCGCAGGCGCGGGCCAGACTGACCCAGCGCGTCGGCCGGGCGCTGCCGCCCTGGCTCGCGCCGCTGCCCGGGGCTTCATCGACGTGCATCGACCCAGCCTTGCTACCACCCGAACGAGACGAGCGAATCGGGAGTGGAATCTATTCAAAGTGCTTCGTTGCTCGCTAGATTCCACTGTATTCCGCCCACGCTCGCCTCGGCAACCCAGGGCAACACGGATTCAGCGCGCTGACAGGCCAACGTGCTCCGCGATCTCGGCGATGTCGAGCATGCGGCAGGTGAACATGGGGGTATCGAAGAGCGTGTAAGAGGAAGCCTCCGAGTCGCGCAGTTCGCGCACCAGCGCCAGGAACTCGCCCGGATCGTCCCCCTCGAACGCGACCACGAATTCCTGGTCGTCCAGGCCGTAGGAGTAGGTCGTGTTGATCTTGATGCCGTGGTACTTGTGGCCGATCTGGATGTGCTCGTTCATCATCCGCTGCCGATCCTCGGCGGGGAGCTCGTACCACGGGCGCGTCTTCGCCATGGGGTAGACGAAGAGGTACTGGTTCACGCCGCCGTCCGTGCGGATGCGGGTGCGCTTCGAAAGCCCCTCGTGCAGGTCGTTTGTGTAGAGCGAGCGCATGGTCATGCTCAGGAAGG
>JAQCJS010000105.1 GCA_027592975.1 Chloroflexota bacterium | reverse complement strand
CGCCCGCCCGCGCCGGGAGACCGGGCACGAGGCGCGCCGCGCCGCCCTTGACCGCACCCTGGATCACATGCTGGAGCGCCGCGCGACGGGACAGTGGACGGACGCGGATCTGGTCCGCCGGGCCGCGCCGATCGTCCTGGAGCAGTTGAGCATGGAGGCGGAGGCGTCGCTCGACCGTGCGGAGCCGGTCGAGCCGGATGCGGCACGCACCCGGCTGGTCGAGCGATGGGACGCCCTGCCGTTCGAGGAGCGCCGGTCGCTGCTGCACCACGCCGTCGCCGAGATCGTCGTCACGGACGACGCGGTGCGGGTGGCGCGCAGGCGGTAGGCCCGAGCGCGATGCCGTACGATGGGGCGGTCAGGGGGCCGGACGGTCGCCGGTGCCTCCTTCGGGAGGCGCGGGAGGAAAGTCCGAACTCCACCGGACAGAGTGCCGGCTAACGGCCGGGCGGCGTGAGCCGACGGAAAGTGCCACAGAAACATACCGCCTGCCCTCGACCTCCGGGCCGGGGCAGGTAAGGGCGAAATGGTGCGGTAAGAGCGCACCGGCGTCGCGGTAACGCGGCGGCCGGGAAAACCCCACTCGGAGCAAGGTCAAATAGGGGGACGCGAGGGGTGTCCGGCCCCGTCCCCGGGTAGATCGCTCGAGGCGGTAGGTAACTGCCGTCCTAGATGGATGACCGTCGCCGCCGTCTCGTGGGCACGAGGCTGCGGTACAGAATTCGGCTTACAGGCCCCCTGGCCGCCCAGCTCCACCTGCCCGCAGACACGCATCGAGGAGGCGCGAGCCTCCTCGATGTCGTGGTGCGCGAGCCGTCTGGAGGTTAGTCGCGGGACTGGATCACCTGGCCACGCTGGATGATGCGGGTGATGTCCATGATCACCGCCAGGCCCTTCATCTCCGGGTCGCTGTTGCGCTCCGCCTCCGCCGAGTTCTCGTAGACCTGCTGGTCGACCGCCCTGTCGTTCGCCACGCGGGCCTCGCCGTGGATCTGGAAGGCCAACTTGGTCGTGGAGTTGCGGTACTGCAGCGCGGCCTGCGGGTTCTCTGCGATGCGCTTCAGGAAGCCGCGATCCGGCGTGCGCATCCAGGCGGCGATCTGGTGGTCGCCGAAGGCCTGCGTCGTGCCGAAGAAGCCGAGCGAGGGCTGGCCATCCGCGCCGGCGGTCGCCCAGACGATCGGCACGCCGTCCGTGAACGCGTTGTTGATCGCCTGCTTCATGTCGTCGTCGAGCTGGATCATGCGGAGTCGTCACCTCTGGTGTGCTGGTGTGCCATCTGGCGGGAGCACGGTAGATTCTACAGCGCCTTCGGATAGTCGAGGCTGCGGGCGACCCATCCACCCGGCGACCGCGACCGCACGCGGGCTCTCCCCTACGATGGCGGCATCATGACGACCGAACCGACCCCACCGAACGCTCGAGGCGACTGGCGCGAAGGACTGCCCCCGGAGGCGGCACGCGACGGTCTTCCCGCGGCGCGTGCGATCCGCTTCGACTCCCGCGACGTGGAGCCGGGCGACGTGTTCGTGTGCGTCGTGGGCGGACAGGAGGACGGGCACGTCTACGCGCCGCAGGCGGTGGAGCGAGGTGCGGTCGCACTCGTGGCGCAGGAGGGACGTGGGGAGGGCCTCGACGCCCTCGGCGTCCCCGTGGTGCGCGTGCCGGATCCGCGCGTCACGCTTGCCGCGATCAGCGCGGCGCACGAGGGCCATCCGGCGCACTCGCTGGTGGTGATCGGCGTCACCGGCACGGACGGCAAGTCCACGACGAGCTTCCTGATCCACGCGGCGTTGCAGATGTGCGGCGTGCAGGCGGGTCTGCTCACCACGATCGAGTCGCGCATCGGTGACCGCGTGCTGCCGAACCCCACCCGGCTCACCTCGCAGGAGGCGCCGTTCGTCCAGCGGATGCTCGCCGAGATGGTCGAGGCGGGGTGCACCCACGCGGTGATCGAGAGCACCTCGATCGGCCTGGATCTGCACCGGCTGGACGCCAGCGCGTTCGACGTGGCGGTGTTCACGAACCTCACCAGCGACCATCTCGACTACCACGGCTCGATGGATCACTACCGCGCGTCCAAGGGGCGGCTGTTCGAGATGCTGGACGAGCCGGGACCGGAGAAGCCGAGGCGGGTGCGCAAGAGCGCGGTGGTCAACCGCGACGACCCCGCCTGGAAGTACTTCGCCGCCCGCACCTCCTCGCGCGTCGTCACCTACGCCGTCGAAGACCTCGAGGCCGACGTGCATGTGGAGGATCTGATGCTGTGGCCGGACGGCGCGACCTTCGCGCTGGTCGCGAACGACGAGTACGTGGAGGGCAGCATCATGCTGCCGGGCGCGTACAACGTGGCGAACGCGACCGCGGCCGTCACGGTGGCCGCCGTGCTGCGGCTCCCCGTGGAGATGGCGGCCGCCGGAATCGCACAGTGCAAGGGCGTCCCCGGCCGCATGGAGCGCATCGTGGGCGCGCCGTTCGACGTGGTGGTGGACTACGCCCACACGGGCGCCGCGCTGCGCAAGGCGGTGGGGGCGCTGCGAGAGGTCGTGGAGGGGCGGGTCATCGCCGTGTTCGGCTGCGCCGGGGAGCGCGCCCGCGAGCGGCGCAGCGGCCTGGGCACCGTGGCGGCGGAGCTGATCGACCTCTCGATCCTCACCGACGAAGACCCCCGCACTGAGCCGTCCGAGGCGATCCTCGAAGAGATTGCGCAGGCGATGGTCGCCGGGGGTGCCGTCGAGGGCGAGCGCTTCGAGCGCATCGCCGACCGGCGTGCGGCGATCGCGCGCGCCTTCGAGCTGGCGCGGCCGGGCGACCTGGTGCTGATCGCGGGCAAGGGCCACGAATCGACGATCGAGTACGCCGACGGCCCGAAGCCGTGGGACGACCGCGCGGTCGCCCGCGAGGAGATCCAGCAGCGCTTCGGCGCACCGGCCGAGTAGCCTCGACGCCGACCGCGGCGGTCCGCGACGGTACGAGGCATCACGGACGCGTTAGACTCGGCAACGTCCCGCTCACCAGCGTCCCGAGAGAAGAGGGTGCGATGACGACCATCGACGAGCAGACCTACGCGCAGTACGTCCACGAGGACCTGGCGCACCTGATTCACCCGCAGTACTACGCGCCGGATCACCAGGCGCCGGTGATCTTCGATCACGGGAACGGCGTGTGGCTCACGGACGTGAAGGGCAAGCGCTACATCGATGCGCTGTCCTCGCTTTGGAACGTCGCGGTGGGGCACGGCCGGGGCGAGCTGGCGGACGCCGCCGCGGATCAGATCCGCAAGGTCGCCTTCACGAACAACTACGTGGGCTTCTCCAACGTTCCGGCGATCCAGCTGGCGGCGAAGACCGTGAGCCTGGCCTACGACAACATGGCCTCGCTCTTCTTCACCAACTCGGGCTCCGAGTCCAACGAGGGTGCGTACAAGACGGCGCGCTTCTACTGGAACCTGCAGGGCCGCCCCAGCAAGGTGAAGTTGATCGCCCGCGAGCGCGCCTACCACGGCGGCACCCTCGCCACCATGTCCATGACGGGCCTGCCGGTCTTCTGGAAGTACTTCGGCCCGCTGGTGCCGGAGATCGTCCACACGAAGAAGCCAGACAACCTGGAGTGCGACTGCGAGCTGAACACGGACGGCGAGTGCGCGCACTGGCTGGAAGAGGCGATCCTGCGCGAGGGCGCGGACACCGTGGCCGCCTTCATCGCGGAGCCGGTGAAGGGCGCCGGCGGTGTGTGGACGCCGGCCCCCGGCTACTTTGAGAAGATCCGCGAGATCTGCGACAAGTACGAGGTGCTGTTCATCGCGGATGAGGTGATCACGGGCTTCGGTCGCACCGGGTACATGTTTGCGCTGGAGCGCTGGAACGTGCGTCCGGACATCCTCTCGATCGCGAAGGCGATCACCTCCGGCTACATCCCGATGGGCGCGTTCATCGTCTCGAACGAGATCGCGACGGCGCTGAACAACGTGCCGAGTGACGCGCGCTTCATGCACGCCTACACGAACAGCGCCCACCCCACCGCCAGCGCCGTGGGTCTTCGGAACCTCCGCATCATCGAGGAGGAGGGGCTGGTGCTGAACGCCGCGAACATGGGGGAGCGGCTGGGCGACGGCTTCCAACAGGCGCTGGGCAAGCACGCCCACGTGACCAACCTCCGGCACCTCGGCCTGATCGCCGGCCTGACGCTGGTGAAGGACGCGAAGACCGGCGAGGCGTTCGCGCCTGCGGATGGCATCGGCGGGAAGGTCGCCAAGCACATGCGCGAGGAAGGCGGGGTGATCACCCGCTTCGTCGGCGACAACCTCGTGTTCGCGCCGCCGCTGGTGGTGAACCCCTCGGAGGTCGACGAGATCATCGAGGTGACCGCGCGTGCGATCACCGCGGTCACCGGCGTGTGAAATACGTAACTATCGCAAGATCGGATGAGGTTACTGATCGGTAGGCGTTGACATCCCCGCCCGACCTGCTAACGTTGATGGCAGGAAAGGGGGTGATGCTAGTGTCAGATGACAGTAGTCGCCAGGTCTCGGGAAACATGGGCATCTCGTCGGAGGTGTCTGAAACCTAACCCCCGATTTCCTAGGGTGACTTTAATGGGCGCTCCTGCTTCGGCAGGGGCGCCCTTCTCTTTGTCTCAATCGTCGTCTTGTCGCAACCGTCGTCCGCGCCCCGCGCGTGCCCGCCGGGTGCATCGAAGGACGTCCCGGCGCTAGCATCGGACGCTGCGAGGATCCCCCATGCCGTTCGACTTCGATCGCTACCGCACGCTGCGCCGCTCCGCCTCGGTCGGGGCGGAAGTGGTCTATCGGGAGTCCGTGGCGTCCACGATGGACGAGGCCCGGGCGGGCGCCTCGGCCGGGATGCCGCCGGGCACGGCGTACGTGGCGGGCATGCAGACCGCCGGGCGGGGGCGTGAAGGCCGGACGTGGATCTCCGCCGCGGAGGTCGGGCTGTACGTGACCTACCACCTCATCCCGGCGCAGCCCACGCAAGCGCCGCTGCTCTCGATCGCCGGGGCGCTCGCCGTCGCGGACGCGCTCCTGGGCACCTCCGGCCTGGAGGTGGATCTGAAGTGGCCGAACGACGTGCTCCACGACGGCCGGAAGCTCTGCGGTGTGCTCGCCGAGACACGACATAACCTCGGGCGCGCGGACGTGTTCCTCGGGATCGGCGTGAACCTGACCTCCGCGCCGGAGCTGCCGCCGGACGTGGC
>JAQCJS010000104.1 GCA_027592975.1 Chloroflexota bacterium | reverse complement strand
CGTCCTTCGTCTCGAGGGCGTTGCCCTGCCCATCGAGGACGGTGAACTCGCCCTCGACCTTGATGGAACCGTTGTCGTTGACCGTGATCTTCACGCGCGCCTCCCTCTGGTTGGTGGGAGGACGACGGTAGCCGGTCTCGTACGAGCCTGCCATCCGCCTTGCCACCGCACTCCAGGCTAGGCGTACTCGCCCAGGAACACGCCACCCAGGATGTGGACGTGGGCGTGATCCTGTGACTGCATCCCGTCATAGCCGAAGTTCGAGATCAGGCGGAACCCGCCCGGGCAGTGCTCCTCCGCGACCTTGATCGCAGCCGCGCCCACCGCGCCCATGTTCTTCCACAGCTCCGACTGCACCATGTGCTGCTTCGGGATCGCGAGCAGCATGGTCGGCACCCAGCGGAGCCGGTTGCGGATCACCATCACCTCGTCCGAATCGAAGAGAATGTCCGCCGGTTCGCGGCCGGCGACGATCTCGCAAAAGACGCAAAAGCGTTGCATCTGTAGCCTTGTCTCGTGCGATGACGTCGCCACGCCCGGCCGAAAGGTTCGGGGGGCCGTGGCGGTCAGTCTAGGAACGCGCGCCGAGGGCCGTCAAAGTGCCCGCCGGGCCGATGCCGGGATGTTGGGAAAGGCTCTACGAATGACCGAAATCCGTCCCTTCCGTGCGCTCCGCTACGACCCCCGCCGTGTCACCCCGGACGACGTGATCGCCCCGCCCTATGACGTGGTGGGCGCGGACGCCGTCGCCGCGCTGCACGCGCGCTCGCCGCACAACGCCGCCCACCTCGAAAACCCCGCCGGCAACGGCGATGCGCGGTTCGCCGGGGCGAAGCGCACGCTGGACGGCTGGCTGAAGGACAGGGCCCTGGTCCGTGACGCCGCGTCCGCGCTCTACGTGTACGAGCAGCGAGCGAAGATCGAGGGCAAGTGGGTGAGCCGGCGCTGCGTCTTCGCGCGGACGCGCCTGCACCGCCCGGAGGAGGGCATCGTCCGGCCGCACGAGGCGACGCTCTCCGGCCCGCGCGAGGAGCGCCTGCGCCTGATCCGCGCCACGCGCACAAACATCTCGCCGATCTTCGCCACGTTCCTGGATCCGGCGCGCACCGCGGGCGACCTGATCGCGACGGTCGCGGGCACGGAGCCGGACTTCGAGGCCCACGACCGGCTGGGCGACCGCCACCGCCTCTGGATGGTCACGAACAAGCAGCAGGTCGCCACGCTGGTGGACGTCCTGGGCGCGACGAACATCACGATCGCGGACGGCCACCACCGCACGCACACCGCGCTGGACTACCGCGACGAGTGCGCCGCGAAGGCCGGCAAGAAGTGGACCGGCAACGAGCCGGAGAACTTCGCGCTCATGGGCCTGATCCCAGAGGACGACCCTGGCCTGGTGATCCTCCCGATCCACCGCCTGGTGAAGGACGAGGTGCTCCCGGAGCGCTTCATGGAGCGGCTGAGCGCGCTCTACCGCGTGGAGGTGCTCTCCACGGACGGTGGCACCGCAGCGGTGGAGGCGGCGTGGGAGCGCGTGCAGGCGAACGCCTACGGGCCGACCGCCTTCGCCATCCTGGGTGTGGACGGGCCGCACTCCGTCCACCTCGCCACCGCCCGCTCGCAGGAGGCGATCGACGCGGCGATGCCGCAGGGGCTATCGACGGCCTCGAAGCGCCTCGACGCGCGCATCCTCACCGAGACGGTGCTCACCCCGATCTTCGGCATCGACCGCGCGGCGCTGGCCGCCGGGCGCGTCGAGTTCACCGAGAGCGTCGCTGAGGCGCGCGAGGCGGTGGAGCATGGTGCCTGCCGCCTGGCCTTCCTGATCAACGCCACGCGCGTGGAGCAGGTGACGTGGGTCGCCGATGCGGGCGAGGTGATGCCGCAGAAGTCCACGTACTTCTACCCCAAGCTCGCGACCGGCCTCGTCTTCAACAGCCTGGACGACTAGGCGGAAAGGCCCTCCGCCTGCCCGCTGCTCGTTCAGCACACAGCAACGCCCCGGCCGATGGCCGGGGCGTTGTCGTTCTTGCGGCCGCTGCCGGCAAAGTGCCGAGGGGCTAGAGCTGGACCTGCCGGAGGGTGTCGATGCCGTCGAGCGCGGCCACCTGCGCCGCCTCCGCATCGGTCAACTCGCGCTCGACGCCGATGAGCATGAGCGCCTTGCCGCCCTCCCCCGGGGAGACCGACATCGAGTTGATGTTCACGCCGAGGACGCCGAGCAGCGTGCCGACGCGGCCGATGCTGCCGGGCTTGTCCACGTTCTCGATCGCCAGGAAGTGCTGCGAGCCGTCCTCCCGGACGTCCACGCCGTACGAGTTGATCGCGACCACGCGCACGCCGGACGCGGTGTGCGTGGCGGCCACGCGCTCCTCGCCGTTGTCCGTGCCCAGCGTGACGACCACCAGGTTCGCGTACGGATCCTGCGCCGGCCCGCTCTCTTCCTCGATGCGGAGGCCGTGCACCTCCGCCTGCGCGAGCGCGTTCACCGCCGACACCTTCCCCGAGGTCACGGAGTCCAGCAGGCCCACGATCACGGAGAGCGTCAGCGGCTTGGTGTTGTGGTTGCCGATCTCGCCCAGGTACTGGATGCGCACCTTCTGCAGGCTGCCGGTCGCCAGCTGGCGTGACACGCGTGCGGCCGCCGCGGCAGCCTCGATGTACGGGCCGATGATCGCCATCGCCTCTGCGGCGACAGTCGGGATGTTCACGGGGAAGCGCGGTGCGCCGCCCGCCAGCACCTCGATCACCTGCTCCGCCACGTCCACGCCGGCGCGATCCTGCGCCTCGTTCGTGGAGGCGGCAAGGTGCGGGGTGACGACGATCTTGTCGCTGGTGGTGAGGATGTTGCCGACGGCGGGCTCCTCGGAGAACACATCGACCGCGGCGCCGGCGACCTGGCCGGACTCCACCGCGTCGAAGAGCGCCTGCTCATCGATCAGCGCGCCGCGTGCGGCGTTGATGATGCGGATGCCCTTCTTCGCCTTCGCCAGCAGGTCCGCGTTCACCAGGCTGCGCGTCTCCGCCTGCAGCGCGGTGTGCAGCGTGACGAAGTCCGACTCCGCGAAGATCTCCTCCAGGCTCCGGCGCTCGACACCCAGCGCGCTGAAGCGCTCGTCCGAGACGTACGGGTCGAAGGCGATGACGCGCATCTCGAACGCGCGCGCGCGGCGGGCGACCTCGGTGCCGATGCGGCCGAGGCCGACGACGCCGAGCGTCTTGCCGTTGAGCTCCAGGCCCGTGTACTTCGAGCGATCCCACCGGCCCGCCTGCAGCGAGGCGTGCCCCTGCGGGATGTTGCGCGCCAGCGCCAGCATCAGCCCGAAGGCGTGCTCCGCGGTGGACATGGTGTTCGCGAAGGGCGCGTTGACGACGATCACGCCGTGCTTGCTGGCCGCCTCCACGTCCACGTTGTCCACGCCGACGCCGGCGCGGGCGATGATCTGCAGGTGGGGTGCCGCGGCGATGACCTTCTCCGTCACCTGCGTCTGGCTGCGGACGACCAGCGCCTCCGCGTCCTTGATCGCCTCACACAGGGCGTCTTCCTTGAGGCCGGTCGAGACGACCACCTCGTGGTGCTTCGCGAGGAGGTCGATGCCTTCCTTCGCAATGCTGTCCGCTACGAGGATCTTCGCCATCCGCCTTGCTCCCAGCCTCTCGCCCTGCGGCGCCTCGACCCCGCTGACTAGCCCTTGTAGCCGAGCACGCCGAGGGCGCCGCGCAGCGCCTCCAGGCCCGCGTCGATGTCCTCGTCGTGCACCCAGCCCAGGTGACCGAAGCGGATGATCTTGCCGCGCAGCGAGCCCTGGCCGCCCGCGAAGACGGTGTTGAACTCGTCCTGCGCCACATTCAGCAGCTTCTGCCCGTCGATGCCCTCAGGCAGCCGGATCGCGGTGACCGTGTCGGACTCGATACCCTCGGTCGCCAACAGCTGGAGGCCCATCGCCTTCACGCCGTTGCGCGTCTTGGTCGCCAGGCGGTGGTGCCGGGCGTACACGTTGTCCATGCCCTCTTCGAACATCATCGAGAGCGACTTGTCGAGCTGGAACCAGATCGAGACGGCGGGCGTCCACGGCGTCTGGCCGGACTCGGCCGACTTCTGGTGGCGGCGGAGGTCGAAGTAGAAGCGCGGCTGGGAGGTGTTCGCGTCGATCTTGGCCCACGCGCGCTCGTTGCAGGAGACGAAGGCGAGGCCGGGTGCCGTCATCCAGCCCTTCTGCGACCCGGACAGCACCACGTCCAGATCCCACTCGTCGACCTTCACCGGCACCGAGGAGAGCGAGGAGATCGCGTCCACCATCAGCACCGCGCCATCGCGCTTGTGCACCAGCTTCGCGAGTTCCGGGAGGATCGGCTGCGTCACGCCGGTGGAGGTCTCGTTGTGCGTGACCAACACCAGGCGGATGTTCGGGTTCGCGTTGAACGCGGCCTCGATCTGGTTCAGGTCGGAGGCCAGGCCCTGCTCGAACTTGAGTTCCGTGCCCTTGCCGCCGTAGACCTTCACCAGGTTGATCAGGCGGTCGCCGAACTCGCCGATCGAGATGACCAGCACATCGTCGCCGGGGGCCATCAGGTTCACGACCGCGGACTCCATGGCGCCGGTGCCGGAGGCCGTCAGCGTCATCAGGTCGTTCTTGGTCTGGTAGACCTTCTTCACGCCGTCCGTGGTGCGCGCGATCATGTCAAAGAACTCGCGACCGCGGTGGTTGATCATCGGCGCGGCGCCGGCCTGCGCGACCTCATCGGGGACAGTGGTGGGGCCGGGGATACGCAGGTTCACGAGAGCTCCTCGAGGTTCAGTCGGGCAAGATGACGCGGGTGGCGTGCACCGATCGTACGGAGCGGCGGGGTACGGTCAACGAACGCTGTCCCCGCATGATGCGCCTGTGACGCCGGCAGTGCGATCCCACCGGGTTCGCAGGCCTACAATTCAGGGACGGGCGTCCTCTGCACGCCCAGGGGAGCCCCGCATGAACGCCCCGGATCCGTCCGCCAGCGAATCGCCCTACCGCGACCTCCCCTCGGTCGACCGGCTGCTGGCGGACGCCCGCGTGGCGGCCCTGGTTCCCGACCACGGGCACGAGGCGGTCGCCGGGCTGGCCCTTGCCGTGCTCGCCGACTACCGCCGGACGATCGCCGCGGCCGGCGCCCCGCCCGTGGAGCCGGTGGCGGACGCTCTGCTGGCCCGCGCCGCCGCCACGTTCCGCCCGAGCCTGGTCCGCGTGGGGAACGCCA
>JAQCJS010000103.1 GCA_027592975.1 Chloroflexota bacterium | reverse complement strand
CGGCGGAGGGCGTGATCGTCCCGCCGTCGCCCACGGGGACGCGGTACCAGTACTCCTGTGCAGAGGGCAAGACGTTCGCGATCCTCGCGTACCCGGCCGTGCAGCAGCGCGTCACGCTGTTCATCGAGGGCAAGACGCTGGAGTTGAATCAGGAGCTGCAGGGCAGCGGCACCCGCCACTCGGACGGCACCTACACGCTCATCGCGAAGGGCGTGGACGCCTTCATCGAGCAGGGCGGGGTGCAGACGTACCGCGACTGCAAGGCCAGCCGCCCGTAGGACTCGAGCACTCCGGACGGCAAAGCGAAGGGGGCTCTCGTGAGAGGGCCCCCTTATCGTGTGTGCTCGGTCAGCCCCGCCTAGGCGCCGCCGCCGATCGCCGGGATGAGGAAGACCTCCGCACCCTCCGGGACGGGTTCGAGGAGGCTCCCCTCCGTCACCTCGGAGTTGATGGCCACCGCGAGCTCGCCGCGGATATCGCCGTTCTCCTCGGTGATGAGCGCCCTCATCCCCGGGCACTCCGCGTCGAGGTTCACGAACACCTCGCGCAGGTTGCGTCCCTGCACCTCGACCGTGGCGCGACCGCCGGAGCGGTCGCGCCAGTGGGCGGGGATGTGCACCGTGACCGCCACGTTCGGACTTAGTCCTTCGGCAGCAGCTCGTCGAGGATCACTCGCGGGCTGACCGGCGTGCGGTAGAAGTTGATGCCGATCGCGTCGTGTAGCGCGTTCCGGATCGCCGCCTGCGGCGGGACGATCGGCACCTCGCCCACGCCACGCACGCCGAACGGGTGGCCGGGGTTCGGTACCTCGACCATCTGCACGTCGATCATCGGGAGGTCGTTGGCCACGGGCATGCGGTAGTCCAGGAAGCTGGCGTTCCGCATGCGGCCCTGGTCGTCGTAGACGTACTCCTCGTTCAGGGCCATGCCGATGCCCTGGACGGCGCCGCCCTGGATCTGCCCCTCCACGTAGGCGGGGTGGATCGCGGTGCCGACGTCCTGGATCGCGGTGTAGCGCAGGATCTGCACCTTGCCCGTGTCACGGTCGACCTTCAGGTCGACGATGTGGCCGGCGAAGGCCGGGCCCTGCGTGTTGCGCTTCGAGGTCGCGGAGACGGTGATCAGGCCGCCGGTGCCGGCGAGTTTGCCCGCCATCTCCTTGAACGTGAAGCGCTGGCCGGGACCGACGATCGCGCCGTCCTCGTACTTCACCTGGTCGGTGGGCACGTCCCAGATCGCGGCCGCCCGCTTGCACATCTGGTCCTTGATCTGCTCCGCCAGGTCGTGCGTGACCCAGCCGCCCTGGAACGTGACGCGGCTGCCGCCCGTGGTTGCGTTGTAGCCGACGTTGTCGGTGTCCACGACGTGCGGGTTGATGTCGTCCATCGTCAGGCCCAGGTCTTCGGCCAGCATCATCGCCAGCGAGGCGCGCGAACCGCCGATGTCCATGGTGCCGAGGATGAGCGAGACGCGGCCATCCGCCTGCACGGAGGCCGTGCCAGAGGACTCCATGCCGCCGTTGAACCAGAAACCGAGCGCGACGCCGCGGCCGGTGTCCTCGCCCTGCAGCTCGGAGTTGTAGTGCGGGTGGTTCTTGACCGCCTGCATCACCTGCTCCGCCCCGATCGTCGGCCACGGTGCGCCCACAGAGTTCAGCGTGCCTTCGCGGGACGCGTTCTTCAGGCGCAGGTCCATCGGCTCGATGTTCAGCATCTCGGCGAGCTCGTTGATCGTCGCCTCGACCGCGTACTCCGCGGCGGGGGCACCCGGCGCGCGGTAGGCGGCCGTCTTCGGTCCGTTCACCACCACGTCGAAGCCGTCCACCGTCTGGTTGGCAATGTTGTACGGGGCGAAGGCGCACTGCGCGCCGGCGCCTACCGGTGAACCCGGGTACGCGCCCGACTCGTAGGCGAGGTAGGCGTGACCCGCGACGAACGTGCCGTCACGCTTCGCGCCGATCTTGATGCGCGCGTAGGTCGCGGAAGTCGGGCCCGTGGCCAGGAAGACCGCGTCACGCGGCATCCACATCTTCACGGGACGCCGGGACTTGCGCGAGAGGATCGCGGCGACCGGCTCCAGATAGATCGGGTTCTTGCCGCCGAAGCCGCCGCCGATCTCCATCGGGATCACCTTGATTCGGGACGCCGGGACCTTCAACACGGCCGCGAGCTGGTCGCGCGTGTTGAAGGTGCCCTGGACGCTGGTCCAGATCGTGATGTTGCCGTCGCGATCCCACCAGGCGGAGCCGTTCTGCGGCTCGATGTAGCCCTGGTGTGCCATCGCCGTCTCGAACTCGCGCTCGATCACCACGTCCGCCTCGGCGAACCCGGCGTCGAGGTCGCCCTTCTCGAGGCGCATGTGCAGCGCGATGTTCGTGGGCTTGTCCGCCGCGGGGTCCACGCCGCGCGCGCGCACCGTGGTGCGGAGCTCGTCGTGCAGGATCGGGGCGGTGTCCAGCATCGCCTCGCGCACGTCCACCACGGCGGGGAGCAGCTCGTACTCCACCTCGATCAACTGGCAGGCGTCCTCGGCGGTGTGCTGGTCGACGGCCGCCACGGCGGCGATCGCGTGCCCGTGGTAGAGCACCTTCTCGCCAGCGAGCAGGTTGTCGATGAGCCACACCGGGTTGGCGGTGCCTTCGCCGATGCTCATCGTGCTGGACTCGACGCGCGGGAAGTCCGCGTTCGTCGCGACGGCGAAGACGCCCGGGAGCTCCTCCGCCTTCGACGTGTCGATGCTCTTGATGCGTGCGTGGGCGTGCGGGCTGCGGAAGATCGCTCCGTAGAGCATGCCCTCCATGTTCAGGTCGGAGCCGTAGGTGGCGCGCCCCGTGACCTTGTCGGTCCCATCCGGGCGGATAGGACGGGTGCCTACGACCTTATAGGTCGGCTTGTCCGTCGCGACCATGGTTTACGAGCCCTTCTGATCCGCGGCCTTGAGAACGGCACGGATGATCTTATCGTAGCCAGTGCAGCGGCAGAGGTTTCCGGCGAGCCAGAAGCGCGCCTCATCCTCGGTCGGGTGCGGGTTCTCCTCGAGCAGCGCCTTGGTGGCGACGATGAAGCCCGGGGTGCAGATGCCGCACTGGAGTGCGGCCTCTTCCAGGAAGCACTGCTGGATCGGGTCAAGGCCCTGCGGGGTGGCGATGCCCTCGATCGTGGTGATCTCAGCACCCTGGACCTCGGCGGCCATGACCAGGCAGGAGTTCACCAGCCGGCCGTCCAGCAGGACGGAGCAGGCGCCGCAATTGCCGTTGTTGCAGCCTTCCTTCGGCCCGCGGATCCCGGCACGCTCACGCAGCGCCTCCAGGAGCGAGTCGCGCTCGTCCGCCAGGAAGTCCCGCTGCTCGCCGTTGATGACCGCGCTGAGCACGAAGTGGTTGGTCGTCGTCATCGTTCGTCCGTTCCTTAACCGCGCGCGCGCTCGGCGGCGGCGCGGATGGCGCGCTGGGTGAGCACATCGGAGAGGTGCTTGCGCTGCTTCACGGAGCCGCGCATGTCGTCGATCGGCGTCGCGGTGTCCTTCGCGGCCTGTCCGGCGGCGGCGATCGTCTCGTCCGTCAGCGGCTTGCCGACCAGGGCGTCCGTCGGGACCATGAACACCTTCGGCCCCACCGCGCCGAGCGCGATGCGGGCCTCCGTGACCACGTCCCCGTTCAGCACCAGGTGCGTCGCGGAGTTGCACACCGCGATGTCCATCTCGTTCCGCGGGATGAACCGTTCCCACGCCGAGCCGCTGTGCGCGGCCGGGTGCGGGAAGTGCAGAGAGACGATGAACTCGCCCGGCTCCAGCAGGTTCTCGCCGGGGCCCGTGCAGAAGTCCACCACGGGCACCTCGCGCCGGCCGCTCGGCCCGGCGACGAGCGCCGTGCCGTTCAGCACCATCATCGCGGGGATGGAGTCACCGGCCGGGCCGGAGTTCGCCAGGTTCCCGCCCAGGCTCGCGCGCCCCTGGATCGCCGTGCCGCCGATGACGTGCGTGGCCTGAGCCAGCGCCGGGTAGTGGCGCTGGATGTCCTTGTCGCCGTAGATGCGGTACAGCGGGGTGGCGGCGCCCACGGTCAGGCCGTTGGAGGCGTCGTAGGAGAGCGCCATCGTCTCGGCGATGTGTTTGATGTCCACGAACAACTCGACCGTGCGGCGGCGTTCGCGCGCCAGCACGATGATGTCGGTGCCGCCCGCGAGCACGCGGGCTGTGGGACCGCCGTCGCGCAGCAGCTGGACTGCCTCATCCACCGACGAGGCGCGTGCGTACTTGAGTGCCTGCATTCGGCGTCCTCTCCGTTCCATCGTTCGTACGAATCTGGGCGGCCCCGGAGAACCCGGGTGCGATCCATCAGGATCAATATAGGCCTGTCGCCGCACCGGCAAGCGGGGCCGATTATGCCATGTAGACTCCGTCGCGTCTTGCAGCCTTTGGCAAGACGACGCCTCGATGCCCCGCCACTAGGCGCGCGGCCGGGTCAGCGCCCCGAGGATCACCGAAACGCCGAGCGCGATCACCACAGATGGGACGACCACCTCCGCCCGTAGGACGATCATATCCACCTCATCCAGGAGGAAGAGGAGCCCGGTGGCGGCGAAGGTCAGGCCGGCCAGGGCCGCGCCCACGTTGAACTGGCTCATGGCTCACCTCGGTTGATCCGGGTCGACCCGAAGGCGGTGCTCACGCGCAGCTCCAGGCGTTTCGCCGCTTGGTCGTAGCCCGGGGTCACGAACTCCCGCTGGCCGAACGCCCCCAGCTCGTCCTCCAGCACGCGCGTGGAGCCGAACGCGGTCGAGGCGGTGACGCGCAGCCCCACCCCTGGCGGCACCGTGATCCGCAGGTCGCCGAAGGCAATGCTCGCCTCCAGCCTCGTCGTGCCCGCCGGCAGCGAGGCGTCCGCGAGGTCGATGCGCATGGAGCCGAAGGCGTGCCCGTAGTCGCGCTCCAGCCGGTCCGGGGCCTCCACAGCCACCCGGCGATCCCCGAAACCCGAGTCGACGCCGCCGATCGGCAGGGCTGCGCGGGACACCAGCACCGCCGTGAGCAGGATCGCCAGCCCCAGCAGCCCGCCGTTCAGCCCTCGTCGCGCCGCCACGACCATCGCCAGGCCGACCAGCACCAGCGCGGCTGCCAGGATGACGCGCCACGGTGGCGTGGGGATGTCCAGCTGCGCGAGGAGCGCGATGGCACCCACCAGGATCAGGATCAGACCGAAGACCACGCCGCCCCATGGCCCGCGGTCGCGCGACTCCAGGCGCTGCCAGCCGGACGTCGC
>JAQCJS010000102.1 GCA_027592975.1 Chloroflexota bacterium | reverse complement strand
TCCTGGACCGCACGCTGCCGGTCTACTACGGCTCCATGCGCGTGGTCGCGCGGCACCCCTCGCGCTAGCGCGAGGGCACGCCCAGGGACGCGTAGAGCGCGCGGCTCAGCTCGGCGGAGCGGCGGTCCTCCCCGGCGCCGACCTGGTTCATGACGTAGCCGAAGCCGATGCCGTGGTCCAAGTCGGCGTAGCCGAGCGATCCCCCCAGCCCGCTGTGACCGAAGGCACCCAGCCCGCGCGGGTCGTCCGCGCCCGGCAGGGCGTAGCCGAAGCTGCGCCGCCCGGGGATCAGGTGCACCACGTCCAGCCCGGATACCTGCTCCGTGCTGGCCAGCCGGACGCGCTCCGGGCTCATCAGCGTGACGCCATCCAGCATGCCGCCGTTGCCCAGCGCCCCGTACATCCTCGCCAGCCCGCGCGCGCTGGCGTGTCCGTTCGAGGCAGGGATGCAGGCGCGACGCCACTCCGGCGTGTTCTGCGCGCGGAAGCGGCGCGGCGGGTTGTTCAGGGCCATCTTCTGCAGATCACCGTGCGGCCACACCTCGCGCGGGGCGGACTCCGGGATCGCCGCCCCGGCGGACCCGGCGCGCGCCGAGGCGGGCTCCAACAGGGTGGCGGTGCGCCCGTCATCCGCGGGGGTGGTGCCCCAGAACAGGTCCGCGCCCAGCGGCTCCCGGATCTCGCGGCGCAGGAACTCGCCCGGGCTCATCCCGGTCGCGTGCTGCAGGATGCCGCCGTTGATCCAGCCGAAGGTAGCGGCGTGGTATCCCATCCGCGTCCCCGGCTCCCACCACAGCTCGGAATCGGCGACGTAGCCGAGCATCCGGTCGAAGTCGTAGATCGCCTCGTCCGGCACGCGCATCGTCGGCGCGGGCAGCCCGGCCGTGTGCGTGAGCGCGTGCCGCACCAGCACCCCGCCCTTCCCGTGCGCGCCGAACGCCGGCCAGTAGTCCGCCACCGGGCGGTCGAGGTCGATCACGCCGCGATCCAGCAGCATGTTCAGGCACGTCGCCAGCCATCCCTTACCGTTGGAGTAGGTGGTGACGATCGTGTCGGGCGTCCATTCCACGCTGCACACGGCGTCGCGGTGCCCGCCCCACAGATCCACCACCACGCGCCCGCCCTGGATCACGCACACGGCCGCGCCCACGTCGCCGCGCTCACGGAAGTTCGCCTCGAAGGCGTCACGCACGGCCTCGAAGCCGGGTTCGCAGGTGCCGTGGATCGGGACGTCGTTCATCGGATCCCCCTCGTCTCGCGCCGGTGTGCGCGGATCGAACGCAAGCGTAATACGTCCTGATCGCGCCGTGGGGGCCAGCGGCGGGGTCGCGTTGTCTGCCCTCCAGGCCGGTGGCTGTGCGCGGACAACGACGAGGGCGGCTCTCGCGAGCCGCCCTCGTCCCTTCCGGTGGTGCGGCGCGACCCTACTGCCGCGCCTCCGCGACCGCGCCGCGCTCGAGAGCGACGAGGATCGCGTCCACCAGCCGTCGCGCGGAGTCTGCCGTCAGTTCAACGGCGACCCGCGCCCCCGGCCCCGCGGCCGCGTTCACGAAGTCGATGTTCAGCGCGTGCTCCACGGGCGCGTGGTACGGGTGGTCGTAGGACACGTTGGCCGAGTCCAGCACGAACCAGCCGTCCTTCCCCTTGCCGCTGCCCGCGATCGCCGTGGTCTCAGTGATGCCCGTGCACATGGATGCCTCCTCCTGCGACTGCCGGTACGGCGCTTACGAGAGGTGGCGGCCGAAGAAGTCCCAGACCTTCTTCCAGCCGTCCACGGCCTGCTCCTGCCGGTAGTTCGGGCGGTCGTAGTAGAAGAACCCGTGCCCGGCCCCGTCGTAGCGGTGGAACTCGTAGACCTTGCCGGCCGCCTTCAGCGCCTCCTCCTGCTGGTTGACCTGCTCCGGCGAGGGCGAGCGGTCGTCGTTGCCGAAGATGCCGAGCAGCGGGACGTTCAGCCGGTCGGTGTAGTCGACCGGCGCGACCGGGCGCTTCTCCGTCAGCTCCTCCGGCTTCATCACCACGGCACCGCCCCACAGGTCGGCCGCCGCCGTGACGCCCGTGCCCAGGCTGGCCACCAGCACCGTGTGGCGCCCTCCCGAGCAGGTGCCGATGACGCCGACCTTGCCGTTCAGGTTGGACTGCGCGCGCAGGTAGTCGATCGCGCCCTGGCAGTCGCCCACAACCTGCGCGTCCGGCACGCCGCCCTCCGCCCGCACGGCGGCGCCCACGTCCTCCGGGGTTCCGTGGCCGTTGCGCTCGTACAGGTTCGGCGCGATGGCGATGTAGCCGTGCCGCGCGAAGCGCAGCGTCGCCTCCTTGTACCACTGGTCCCAGCCGGGGGCGTGGTGGATCAGCAGCACGCCGGGGTAGGAGCCGCCCCCCGTCGGCCGAGCCACGTAGGCGCGGATCTGGTCACCGTTGTTGCCCTTGATCAGGACGGTCTCCGCCTGGAGCCCCTCCTGCATGTCCGTCGTGTACTGGTTCACGCGCACCACCTTCCCCGCGGTTCGGATTCGAGCCTGAGCAGAGTACCGCGTGCCCACGGCGGCGCAAGGCCATGCTCCCGCACGATCGTACGAGGCCATATTCAGGGCGCTAGAACTCGATTTCGGCGGGCGCGGCGACCAGGGGGAGCACCAGGTGGAAGGTGGTGCCGATGCCGGGCTCGCTGGAGAACGAGAGCTCCCCGCCCGCCGCCCGCGCCAGGTCCCGCGCTGCGCGCAGGCCGATGCCGGAGCCGCCTCGGGCGCTCTTCGTCGTGAAGTACGGCTCGAAGATCCGCGCGGCCACATCCGTGGGGATGCCGGTCCCGTTGTCCGTGACCGAGATCTCGAGGGTGCCGAGCATGGGCCGCGCGAGCACGGTGAGGTCGATCTGCGGGCGGTATGCCGATCCGGCGACCTCCGCGCGCTCCAGCACCGCATCGCGGGAGTTCACCAGCAGGTTCACCAGCACGCGGAGCAGGCTGTCTGCCGGGATCGCGGCGTGGGCGGGCTCCTCGCCCTCGTGGGTGATCATCGCCACGCGGCGGTCGATCGCCGCACGCGTGATGGCAAAGGTCTCCCGCACCACGTCCTTCGCGTCCACCACGTGCGTGGGGTCGATCACCGGCGGCCGGTCGGGATCCTCCATCGCCGCGCTCCCACGAGAGAAACCGAGGAGCGCCTGCGCCAGGTTGGCGGCGCGGCGAGCGGCCAGTCGGGCGGCCGCGACGTAGCGCCCCTCGGGCGAGTCCTCGCTCAGCTCGGCCGCGGCGAAGTCCAGGTAGCCCAGGACGCCGGTCAGGATGTTGTTGAAGTCATGTGCCACGCCACCGGCGACGGCGAGCGCCAGGTCCGTCTCGCGAGCGCGGGCGGCGACCTCGCGGAGCCGCACCTCCTCCGAGATGTCGATGAACTGCGCGCACATCGCCTCGCGGCCATCGAAGGTGACGCGCGCTGCCGCGAAGATCGCGGTCACGGGCGCGCCGTCCTCGCGCAGCAGGCGGACGACCAGGTGGGACGGGGAGTCGCCCGCTTCCACCAGGTCGCAGTAGCGCACGACCTCCGGATGGTCGTCGAAGTTGACCCACTCCATGGGCTGGTGCCCCAGGATCTGCTCCCACTGCGCCCCGACCAGCGTGCCGAAGGCCTCGTTCGCGTAGAGGATGCCCTCCACCGGCACGCCCTCCCGGGTGCGCCGCCTCCAGAAGCTCGCGGTAGCGTTCCTCCCGCCCGCGGTACTCGGTGATGTCGTGGACCACGCCCTCCACGCGGGTGACTTCGCCCGTCGCCTCCTCGCGGATCGCGTGGACGTACATGCGGAGCCAGCGCAACCCCCGCTCGGGGTGCATGGTGCGGAACTCGCCGTCTGCCGAACCCTCTGCCAGCGCTTCCGCGACGAGGCGGTCCGGGGCAGCGCTGTCCTCGGGGTGCACCAGGGCGTCAGCGATGTCTCGCCCGCCGATGAACGAGCCGGGCTCCACGCCCAGCAGCTCACCCATGGGCCCGAACCAGCGCACCGCACGCTCCGGGAGACGCAAGACCCAACTGCCCGTGTGACCGATGTCCTGCGCGCGGGCCAGCACGCCCTCGCTCTCGCTCACCCGATCCAACGTCTCGTAGAGATCGGTGAGGTCGGTGGCGTGAATCAGCACGAGGCCGTCGATCGCCGGGATGAGCTCGGTGCGGACCACGGCGACGGAGCCGTCCTTGCGCCGCACCCGGCGCACCACCGCGGCCGGGCTCCCCGTCTGCGCGCGGTGCATCGCCTGACCGGGGGTTTCGTCCTCCCGCAGGTGATCACGGAAGTGCGTCCCCACGATCTCGTGGCGCTCGTACCCGAAGAAGCGCGCGCCTGCCGCGTTCACCCAGACGTAGCGACCGCCGGCATCCACGATGCCGATGGGGTCGAGGGAGCCGTCCACCAGCGGGAGGAAGGCCGCGAGCGGTGAGGTGTCGGGGTCGAAGGTCATGGCTACCCAGTCGCACGCTTTTGATGCATCATTCTGGTGTCCGCGTGACTTCGGACGCCAGTTCGGCGCGGGTAGAGTTTCGGCGAAGGCCACCGTCCCACGCCTCGATTATCGGTCGCCGTCCGCGGGCTCAGAACGCCCGGGACGCGCCCCGCAGTCGTCCCACCTGGCCCCGCTTGACCGCGGCGCGGCGGGACGCGCTAATGCGGACAGATCAGCCGTTCGTACCGCAGGGAGTGCCGCATGACCGGAACCATTGGCGCAGCGATCCAGGCGCTGGAGTCGCGCGAGTTCGTGGCCCAGATCCAGCGGGCCGAGGACTGGGGCGTGCCCGTGGCGTGGACCACCATCGGCGGCGCCGCGAACGCGGATTCGCTGACGGCCTTCGCCGCCGCCGCCACCGCCACCAGCTCGATCCGCCTGGGCACGGCCATCGTGCCCACGTGGCCGCGCCACCCGGTGATCATCGCGCAGCAGGCGCTCACGGTGTCGCAACTCGCGCCCGGGCGCGTGCGCCTGGGCGTCGGCCCCTCGCACGAACCGACGATGGTGCGGAACTTCGGCGTGCGCTGGGAGGCGCCGCTGACCCAGCTCAAGGAGTACCTCACCGTGATCCGCGCGCTCTCGCAGACGGGCAAGGTGGACTTCCAGGGCCGCCACGTCACCGCCCGCGCAGAGTGGCGCGCCCCCGGCGACTTCGAGGTACTCGCCTCCGCGCTCCGCCCTCGCTCGTTCGAGTTGTGCGGGGAGCTGACGGACGGCGCGATCTCCTGGATGTGCCCGAAGGCGTACCTGGTCTCAGAGGCGCTGCCGGCGATCGCGCGCGGTGCGGAGCGCGCCGGCC
>JAQCJS010000101.1 GCA_027592975.1 Chloroflexota bacterium | reverse complement strand
TCGCTGGCCGCGGCAGCACCGCGGCGACGGCGGCTGGCGCGAGGCGCGGCATCGCCCTCGCCCTCCGGCTGCGAGCAGATCTCGACGAGACGCTCCAGCGCGGTGCGGGTGATCAGCTGGTTCTTGATGGACGCGCGTCCGTCCGGAGTGTCGAAGAGGCCGCGAATCGCCGCGAGGCTGTCCTCGTTGCTGCCGCCCATGCCGCCCATCTGCCCGGCGAGCGAGTCGATCTCAGCGTCGATCATCTCGTCGGTGATCTCGATCTGCTCTGCGTCGATCAACTCGCCGATGACCAGGGCGCGGCGGACGGTGAGGTCGGCGCGCTCCATCAGTTCCTCGCGGAGCCCCTCCAGCGTCTTCCCGGCCGCGTTGAGCCAGTTGGTCAGGCCCTCCGGCGTGTGGGACGCGTGGTTGGACTCGCGGTCGATGATGCGGTCGATCTCGCGGTCGACCAGCACCTCCGGGTAGTCCAGGCTGGACGTGGCCACCAGCAGGTCGACGATCTCGTCCTGGTAGTCGCCCAGGAGCATGCGCTCCGCCTGCGACTGCAGGTCGGATCGGATGCGGGCGTCCATCTCCGCGACGGTGGTGACGCCCTCCTCGTCCAGCGAGACGACGAACTCGTCGTCCAGCTCGGGGAGGACTTCCTGCTTCACCTCGTGGATCGTGATGTCGTACTTCGCGGTCTTGCCGGCGATCTCCTCGGCCGGGAAGTCCTCGGGCAGATCGAACTCGATGTGGTGCGCGACGCCCCGATCGAGGCCAATCAGGCGCTCGACGAAGCCGGGGAGCGAGACCACGGCACCCTCGCGGACGGGGAACTCGGCGTCCTCCTCCACGTGCGGCTCTGCCTGGCCGTCCACCATGACGGTGACGTCCGCGCGGACGGTGTCATTCCACTGGACAGCGCGATCCGCCGGCTCCAGCACCGCGTGGCGGCAGCGGATGGCGGTCAGCGCGTCCTGCACCTGCTCCTCGGTGATGTTCACCTCGGGCTTCGGCGCGCGGAGCGACTGGTAGTCCTTCAGGTCGACCTCGGGCCGCACCGGCACGATGGCGGTGACCACCAGCGGCTCCGTGGACTTGAGGGAGAACTCCGGCTGGTCGATCGCGTCCAGTTCTTCGGAGACCAGGGCCTCCTGGTACACCTCGGGCACGAGCTCTTCCAGGGCTTCCTGGAGGAGGGCCGCGGTGCCGACGTGGCGTTCAAGGTTGCGGCGCGGAACCTTGCCCGGGCGGAAGCCGGGAACCCGCACCTGCTTGGACAGTCGCGCGACTGCACGATCCATGTGCTTCTCGACGCGCTCTTGATCGACCTCGATCTCAAGCGAGACGCGCGCGCGGGGGAGACGTTCCTTCGTGATGGCCAATGCGGTGCACCCTCTGGCGTGACTGTGTCACGACTGGGCCGCGGGACGGGCGAGCACGCAGACGCTCGCTCCGAATCAACGGTTCCGTGACTTCTCTTGCGAAATCACTATAGCACGCGACCTGTTGGCTTCCGCCCTCGGGGAACGCCCCATCAGGGTGCCTCTGGAGGGCCGAACGGGGGGCGCCTACCGTCCCCGGACGGCGTCGTTCAAGGCGTCGCCCAGCAGGTTGAACGCGAAAAGCAGCATGGTGACCACCGCCCCGGGGACCAGCAGCAGGTGAGGGCTCTGCTGGAACGTCCGCGGCCCAGAGCCCTCGAAGAGCATCGCGCCGAAGGAGGCGGCCGGTGGCTGGACGCCCACGCCGAACCACGTCAGCACGATCTCCGATCCGGCGATCCCACCCAACGTGGCGGAGATCTGGAGGATGATCAGGAAGGTCACGTTCGGCAGCAGGTGGTACCGGATCACCCGGTACGGCGTCGCTCCCAGCGCCTCCGCGGAGGCCACGAAGTCACGCTCGCGCAGTTGCAGGATCTGCGCGCGGATGATGCGCGCGGTGCCCACCCAGAAGAACAGCGACAGAGCGGAGAAGACGAGGAGATAGGACGGCAGCCCGGACGCGACCAGTCCGGTGATCCCCGTGGCCTGCTCGAACCCGCGTACGGCCTCGATCACACGAGAGCCCAGCGTCGCGTTGATCAGGATGAGCATCACCAGCCCGGGCAACGAGGAGAACACGTCGCCGACGCGCATGATCAGCGCGTCCACCCAGCCGCCTCGATACCCCGACAGCAGCCCGAGGCCGTTGCCGATGATGAGCGACCCCGACAGCACGACGGCGGTCGTAATGATGAGCGTCGTCCGCGCGGAGTACATGGTTCGGCTCAGCATGTCCCGCCCCAGCGTGTCCGTGCCCAGCGGGTGCGCCCAGGACGGGCCCTGGCGTGGGATGTCCAGGTTCTGCTCCGTGTAGGAGTACGGCGCGAGCACCGGGGCGAAGATCCCCATCCCGTAGATCACGGCGATCACCACCAGGGAGATCATGGCCAGGCGCTTGCGGCGGAGGCGGCGCCAGATCAGCCGCCACTCGCTCTCGCCCATCTCCTCCACGGGGGGCTTGGTGACGCCGGCCGTCGCGGTCGCCATTAGCGGGACGCTCCCAGCCGGACGCGCGGATCCACCAGGCCATAGACGAGCTCAGCGATCAGATTGCAGACGACGAACGCGGACGCGAAGATCACGGTCGTGGCCAGGATGACGTCGTAGTCGCGGCTGGTCACCGCCTCGAACGTCAGGCGCCCGATGCCGTTGATGCCCATCAGCGTCTCGACGAAGAACGCCCCTTCGATGATCCCCGCCAGCGCGAAGCCGACCACGGTGATCAGCGGGAGCAGCGCGTTGGGAAGGACGTGCCGGAATTGCACCGTCGCCTCGGAGAGCCCCTTGGAGCGTGCCGTGCGCACGTAGTCCTCCAGGTTCACCTCCAGCGCGGTGATCCGCACCAGGCGGGCGACGCCCACGAAGCCGGGCAGGGTGAAGGCGACCAGCGGAATGTAGAGGTGCGGGTTCGGGATCGGGATCGCGATCACGCCGCCGATCCAGTAGAGCGCGAAGATCCCATCCCAGCCGCCGACCGGGAGCACCTGCAGCTTCACGGCGAAGAGCCAGATCAATGGCGGGATCAGCACCAGGACCGGGATCGCCTGTAGGAACAGCAGCGTCCCGATGATCATCGGATCCACCCACGTCCCGGCCAGCCGCGCCGCGAGCAGGCCGAGGGGGATCCCGACGGCGAAGACGATGATCAGCGCGACCAGACCGAGCTGCGCGGAGATCCACATCTTCGGGAAGATGAGCTCGGAGACGGAGAACCCGCGCTGCAGGTAGGACTCGCCCAGGTCACCCCGCACCGCGCGGCTGAGCCAGGTCACGTACTGCTCCGGGATCGGCCGATCCAGGCCTCGATCCGCCCGCACCTGCGCCAACACCACGGGGTCACGGACCTGCCCGGCGAGCACGGTGACCGGATCCCCCGGGCCGTACCGGGCCAGCGTGAACGTGCTGAACGAGACGATCAGCAGCAGGACGGGGAGCCAGAGCAACCGCCGGATCACGTAGGCGCCCACGCTGCTCGCTCCTCTCGCCCGTCCGCTAGCCGAGAACTACCGGGTGACTTCGATGAACCGGAGGCGCGGCAGCACCATCGGCGGCTCGAACCAGCCCTTCACGGCCGGGCTGACCACCTGGTGGCTGAGCGTGAAGTAGAGCGGCAGCCACGGCGCGTCCGCGATGATCAGCTTCTCCGCCTGCCGGTAGAGGTCCAGGCGTCGCGTGGTGTCCTGCAGCGATCGCGCCTCGTCCAGCAGCCGATCCACGGCGGGGTTGCTGTAGTTCTGGTCGTTCAGCGTGGACTTGCTGTGGAACTTGAGGTCGATGAGGCCCTCGGGGTCCGGATAGTCCATGATCCAGCCGGCGTTGAACATCTGCAGCTTGTTCGCCTGCTGATCCGCGATGAACGTGGCGAAGTCCAGTTGCTTGATCTCGACGTTCAGCCCCAGGATCGTCTTCCACTGCTCGATGTACGCCTGCGTGTCGATGCCCGCGGAGGCGCCGCCGCCCGCCTCGGTCATGGTGATCGTGGGCATGGGCGTCTTACCGGCGCCGGTGCCGTACTTGGACTTCGCCAGCTCCGCCTTCGCGGCTTCCGGGTTGAACGGGAACGTCTTCTCATCCGGCAGGTAGCCGGGGAGCCCGGGCATCATGATGCCGGTGGCGGGGGCCAACATCCCCTTGAACGTCACCTCCGAGATCTTCTTGCGGTCGATCGCCATCCCCATCGCCCGGCGCACGGCCGGGTCATCGAACGGCGGCAGCTTGCTGTTGAACGCGATGTACGAGATCGAGAACTGTGGGCCGGAGCTGTAGAGCTTGTTCAGCGCCTGCCCCGGGTCACGCGCCCGGTCGATGTCGTTGATGCTCAGCGGCGCCACGTCCAGCTCGTTGTTCTCGAAGCGCGTCAGGGCGGAGCCGCCGGAGATCAGGTAGACCGCCTCCTTCAGCTTCGGCGTGCCGAGGTAGTAGTTGTCGTACGCCGTGAGCGAGATGCGCTCGCCCAGGCGCCACTCGGACAGGAGGTACGGCCCGGTGCCGTTCGGCTTCCGCGTCCAGTTGCGCGGGTTCGCCTCCACCTGCCGGCGGTCCACCACGAACGAGGTCGGGTAGGTGAGCTTGGCAAGGAAGTACGGCTTCGCCGCGTCGATCCGGAAGCGGATGGTCGCGGGATCCACCACCTCCAGCCCGGCGATGTTCTGCGCGCGCCCCTGGAAGTAGTCCGCCATCCCCACGATGTCGGAGAGGTAGCTCATCGCCGTGGGCGAGGCGAGCTGCCTGGAGGCCGCCCGCTCGATCGACCACTTCACGTCCTCAGCGGTGACCTTCCGGCCGTCGTGGAACGTGGCGTTCTCCCGCAGGACGAAGGTGTAGACCTTCCCGTCCTGGCTGACGTCCACAGACTTCGCCAGGTCGAGCTGGATCTCCAGCTTCGGCGAGATCGTCACCAGGCCGCTGAACACCTCCACGATGTACTCCGCGGAGGTGGCGTCGCTGGCCACGTGCGGATCCATGGTGCTCGGGTCGCTGCCCGCAACGCGGATGCGCCCGGAGGCCGCTCCGGAACCGCTGCCGCCACTCCCGGAGCCGGCGGACGTGGTTCCGCTGGTGCCGCCCTGCCCGCTCAGGAGCAGTACGGCGGAGAGCCCCCCCACCACGAGGACCAGCGTCGCGAGGACGCCGAGCAGGATCGCGAGCATTCGGTTCTGGCGCATCGACCTTCGCTCATCTCACGGGCATGACGCAGCCCGGTGCGGTGGGACGCAGAGCATAGCGTAACTTCGCACACGTTACGCACGGATGACGCGGATGGACGCATCCCCGGGTCGCGGCCTGACCTAGTCCTCCGCGTCA
>JAQCJS010000100.1 GCA_027592975.1 Chloroflexota bacterium | reverse complement strand
CGACGGCACCGGCGTGCCGGAGGACATGCGCGACCGGGTGTTCGAGCCGTTCTTCACCACGCGGGACGTCGGGCACGGGCAGGGCATGGGCCTGTCGACCGCGTATGGCGTGATCACCCAGCACGGCGGCCGCGTATGGGTGGAGCCGTCCGCGTCCGGCGGCGCGAACTTCGTCATCGAGTTGCCCGTCATCCGCGACAGCGAGGCAGCGCGCCCGGCGGCGTCGCCCCCGGTGGCGGCGACGGCACGCGGCGAGCGCGTGCTGGTGGTGGACGACGAGCTGCCCATCCGCGCGCTGACGAGCGAGATCCTGAGCCACGCCGGCTACCTGGTCACCACCGCCGCGAGCGGTGACGAGGCGATCCGCCGCCTGGAGGTGGCGACCTACGACCTGGTGGTGGCCGACATGCGAATGCCCGGCATGGACGGCGCGACGCTGTACGACCAGATCTGCGACCGCTGGCCCCACATGGAGGTCCGCATCCTCTTCGTCACCGGCGACGTGGAGGGGGAACGCACCAGCCGCCGCCTGGCGCAAGGCGACGTCCGGTTCCTGGAGAAGCCGTTCGACACCAGCGCGCTGCTGGGGGCAATCCGCGCGGCGATCAACGCGCAGAACTGACGGCCTCGCCCACCCAGGGCACCTTCGCACGCCCGGGAACGCAATTGCCTAAGCGCGGATACAGATCGCTTTACATAGCAGGTCTGGTTGTGTACGTTGCGTATGCCCTTGATCCATTGTTCCCCGAATGGATGGAAGTGGACGTGCCGGATTCACCGTTTGATGAGTATCTCGACCTGGTGGAATCTGCCCGCGAGCTGGGCATCCACCCGCAAAGCCTGCGGCGCCTGATCAAGCAGGGCCGCGTCCCCGCGACCCTGTTCGCGGGCAAGTACCTGATTGAGCGCGACAAGCTCGACATCTTTAAGTCGAGCTACGACCGGCGCCCCGGCCGCAAGCCGATCCGCCGCCTGCTGTAGCCTGGACGAGGATCCCGGGAGCGCGATGCGCTCCCTGTGCGTCCCCTACGGCCGCGTCCTCTAGGGCGTGGTGGGCGCGATGAGGTAGTTCGTCGCGCCCAGCGACTTGATCGTCGCCTCCTCGGACCCCGCGCCACGGTCGCACAGCAGGTGCGCCCGCAGGATGCGGCCCCCTCCCAGGATGAAATAGCCGCCCGGCCCCCCGTTGCCTCCGCCGCGGAACATCACCACGCTCTCACCCTTCGGCCAGTACGGCTCCGGGTCGTTCTGTGGCTTCGCCAGCGTGGCCGCGCCGTACAGGTCACCCACGGAAGTCACGATCTGGGAGATCACCGGGGAGGCGTCCTCCGCCCACTCACCCTCGCACACGCCGCTGGGGAAGCGGCGGTAGACGGTGCCCTGCGGGTCGCCCGGCCGGCACTTCGGCGGGCCGCCCAGCCCCTGCGCCGTGGTGCAACCCACCTGCTGGTACTCCACCAGTGCGAGCAGCGGCGCGGGGTCGCGGCCGGTCACGGCGGAGATCACCTGCCCCACCACGGGTGGGATCGGCGTCCCCACGTTCAGCGGCAGCGCGGGCGTCGGCGTGGGCGTTGGCGTGGCCGTGGGGCTGGGCGAGGCAGCCGGTGACGAGGTGGGCGAGGGGGTGGGACCCGGATCGCTCGATCCACCGCACGCGACGAGGAACGCCGCGATCAGGCCGACAAGGATGAGGGGGGTGGTGCGCTTCTTCATCGTTCGATCAAAGCACACCCGGGCCGAGGGTCGCCGCACGCTCGTCTAGTCGAACTCGGATCGCGGCTCGCCCTCCCGGCGGAGGTAGGCCATCGCGCGGTCGAAGTCGTCGCTGCCAATGTGTCCGGCGGATTCGAGGTAGCGGAGGGTCACCTCCAGCGACAGGATGGCGTGCAGGCGCACCCCCATCCCCTCCAGCCGCCTCGCCGCACCCTGCTCGCGATCCATCAGCACCACGGCGTCGGAGACCATGAGCCCGGCATTCTGGAGCGCGAGGATCGTCTCGATCAGTGAGCCGCCGCCCGAGGCGAGGTCGTCCACCACGAGGATGCGCTCGCCGGGCCGGTAGATGCCCTCGATATGCGGTGCCGTCACCTCGTCCGCCTCACGCGGCGGGCGGACGTAGAGCAGCGGGCGATCCATGCGGAGCGCGAGCCCGGTGGCAAGGTAGAGCCCACCGATCGGCACGCCCGCAATGCCCTGGAACGGCTCCACGGTGCGGTTGCGCCGTGTCATCCCCAGCTCCAGCTCGTCCGCGATCAGCGAGAGCGTGCGCTTCAGCGCGTCCGGGCGCGAGATGAGCAGCTTCGGGTTCAGGTAGACCGGCGAGTTGCGCACCGTGCGGCCCAGGCTGAAGTCGCCGAACTGCAGGCCACCCAGCTTCCAGAGCGTCTCGGCCAGCCAGAGCCGTCCACGCGCCTCCTCGGCGTTCGCATCGGTCATCGGGCACTCCTGTCGGTGGCCGCGGCCTCGGGGTTCAACACGTTCGCCGGATGGTCACCGGCCAGTACGCCCAGCAGCCCGCCGACGGCCAGGTGCGCCATCTTCGTGCGCGTCTCATCCGTGGCGCTGCCAAGGTGCGGCGCGACGACAAGGTGCGGGGCGGTGAGCAGCGAGTGATCGGGCGGCAGCGGTTCCGGCGTCATCACATCCAACGCCGCACCCGCGATCTGACCGCTGTGCAGGGCCTCGATCAGCGCGTCCTGATCCACCACGCCGCCGCGCGCCGTGTTCACGAAGATCGCGCTGGGCTTCATCCCCGCGAAGAAGGCGGCGTTGCACATCCCGGCCGTCTCCGGCGTGAGCGGGACGTGGACGGAGATGAAGTCGGACTTCGCCAGCACCTTGGCCAGCGTGGCGCGTTCGCCGGGCAACGCGGGCGCCTCGCGCCGGCCGTAGTACAGCACGCGCATCCCGAAGCCGTGAGCGCGGCGGGCGACGGCGGCAGCGATCCGCCCCGGCCCGATGATGCCGAGCGTGGCGCCGGTGACCTGGTGGCCCAGCAGCCACGTCGGGTGCCACTGGCCCCACGCACCCTCGCGGATCGCGCGCTCCGCCTCCGGCAACCGCCGGGCGGCGGCGAGCAGCAGCGCGAACGCCATGTCCGCGGTCGTCTCGTCCAGCACGCCGGGCGTGTTCGTGACCATCACCCCGCGCGCGGTGCAGGCGGGCACATCGATGTTGTCGAAGCCGACGGCGAGATTGGAGACCACGCGCAGGTGCGGCGCCGCGTCCAGCAGCACCGTGTCGATGCGTTCGGTGAGCATGGTGAGGACGCCGTGGGCCTGCGCCAGACGCTCGCGGAGCACCTCGGCGGGTGGCGGGTCGTCGCCTGCCCAGAGGTCGACGTCGGTCGTCGCGCGCAGCCGCCCGAGGGGGCTGTCCGGGCCGTCACCGCCCGGCAGCACGCGCGACACGAAGACGCGAGGCCGATCAGCCACGAGCGTGCGATCCGGATGGGCGCGTGGGCGAGTCGATCATGCGCCTGATTGTAGCCCGCGCGCGAGGGCGCGACACACTGGCGGCCTGGAAGCGCCGGGCGGCCGGACACCCGCCCGCCCGGATACGGTGCTCCCGAATACGGTGCTCCCGGATACGGTGCTTCCGGATACTGGGGCTCCCGGTACATTGGGCTCCCGGATACACTGAGCGCACACCCACAACACGCAGCGGTCAGCGTCGAATCACCTCGACGTCGCTCGCGGCGACCGGGCCGGGCCCGGACCGCGCCGTACCGCGCATCGCAGACAGACGGGGGAGACGCATGGCCGAGAAGCGCGAGGGCGAGCCGTTCTACCGGATCGATGTCCACGAGGCGAAGGAGATGATCGACGCGGGCACCGTGCAGGTCATCGACGCGCGCGAGCCCTGGGAGCACGCGGAGGGGCACGTCCCCGGCTCGCTCCGGATCCAGCACATGGCCGTGCTCGTGCAAGCCGACAAGCTGGCCACCGACCGCCCGATCCTCTTCATCTGCAAGAGCGGGCAGCGCTCCGCCGTCGCCGCGGAGTTCGCCGCCTCGCTCGGCCTGGAGGATCTCTACAACGTGGAGGGCGGCCATCAGGCCTGGGAGGCCGCCGGCTTCCCCATGGAGCTGGGCGAGAGCTAGCGCTCCGCCACGCTCGTCCGCCGGGTCGCACTCACGCGCCGCCCCCAACCGGGCGGCGCGTCTGCGTCCAGCCTCGATCAGCCCCGCCCCACGCCGTCATCTGCCGACGCCCTGCCGTGCGTTCCCCGCCCTCAGTCCCCTGCGGCGCGGGACGTTCGCCCCTCCGCAACGCACGCGCGCTCCGGCACGATGCACCTCGATGTGATCGAGGGCATCGGAGCGATGCCCGTTCGCGGAGGTCGGAGATGACGGTCGAAGTGATGCTGGGCGCGGGCACGCTGCTGGTGATCGGGACGGTGTTCGCGTTCTGGCTCGGCATGATGTCCATGCGGCTGGACCACGAGCGCGAGGAGCACGCCGGCCGGATGTAGGCGGGCGAGCGGCCGAGTCACGACGCCGCGCTACGTGACGGCGGCGGCGCGCAGCTGCTCCAGCGCGACCGGGATCTGCTGGGCGACGTAGTCGATCTGCGCCACGCTGAGGCTGGGCCAGAGCGTCATGCGCAGCGAGCCGATCGCCAGATCCAGCGGGACGCCCATGGCCAGCAGCACGTGGGAGGGCTCCCACGTCGCCGAGGTGCAGGCCGCCCCCGCCGAGCACTCGATGCCCGCGCGGTCGAGGGCCTCGACCAGCGATTCGCCCTCGACGCCCGGGAAGCAGATGTGCAGGTTGTGGGGGAGCCGCTCCGTGGGGTGCCCGTTGAGGCGCGCGTCCGGGCACGCGGCCATGATGCCGTGGAGCAGCCGGTCGCGGAGCGCGCTGGTGCGGGTCACGAACGCCTCGCGCTCCGCCTTCGCGAGGTGCAGCGCGCGCGCGATCCCAACGATGCCCGGGACGTTCTCCGTGCCAGACCGCCGCTGGCGCTCCTGTCCGCCGCCGGACACCTGCTCCAGGAACGGCACGTCGCGTCGCAGGTAGAGCAGCCCGGTGCCCTTCGGCCCGCCAAACTTGTGTCCCGACAGGGAGAGCAGATCGACGCCCAGGCGGTCGACGTTCAGGTCGTGCGAGTTGGCGACCTGCACCGCGTCCGTGTGCAACGGGATGCGCCGCCCCAGGCTGTCGGCCCGCGCCTTCAGCGCCCGGCTGATCGCGGGCAACGGCTGCACCGTGCCCACCTCGTTGTTGGCGTAGCCGATCGACACGAGGACGGTGTCCGGGCGCACCGCGGCGGCCACCTGCTCCGGCGACACACGCCCGTACTCGTCCACGGGCAGCAGATCCACCTCGAAGCCGAAGCGCTCGAGGAACTGCGCGGA
>JAQCJS010000099.1 GCA_027592975.1 Chloroflexota bacterium | reverse complement strand
TCTCAGTAGGCGGGCGCGGAGGTGGTGCCTCGGCCGGCGTCGCCGCCTGGTCCTCGCGCAGCACCAGGAAGTGGTAGTAGGCGATCGCCCCCGCCGTGATCGCCACGCCCAGGCCCCAGTCCATGTCGCGCAGCAGGCGCAGCGAGACGTCTGCCGCCAGTACCGCCTGGAAGACCTGGTAGAGCACCACGGTGAGACTCACCAGCAGCGCGAAGATCGCCACGCCCACGGTGCCGAAGACGTACGCGCGCCGCGAGGGCGCCGTGCGCTCCTCGGCGCCCTCGGCGAGCGCCCGCTGCGTGTCGCGCCAGTAGCGAGCCCACAGCGGCAGCCCGACGATCAGCAGGGTGAGGCCGCGCAGCAGCGGGTTACGCCACCAGCCGGACGCCTCCAGCAAGTCGGCCCGCGCCCCGGAGAGCCCCTCCGCAGCGAGTGCGATGAGCGTGGCGACACCGATCGCGGCGGTGAGCAGGCCGGCAGCGGAGAGCAGGTAGCGGTAGATGCGCTCCGGCCCGCTGCGCGCGTGCGCGTCACCGGACTCGATCAGTACGGCGCGGTGGTAGCCCCAGTTGGCTACGCCGATCACCAAGGTCGCGAACGCCTCCGGGAAGGAGGAGAAGTGCGCGACGGCGCTGTCCGTGCCGGGCGACCCCGCGAACCACTGCAGCGTGGAGTAGAGCATCGCGGCGGCGGGGGCGATCGCCAGCGCGACGCCCAGCAGCGCGCCGAACAGGAAGACGTAGGCGCGCCACATGGTGGTCTGCCGGTCGCCCCGGCGCAGCTGGATCCACCAGTGCCACGCCCAGATCACCAGGCCCACCACCAGGATGATCGCGGAGCCGCGGAGCTCGCGATCCCATGAGGCGTTGAGGAGGCTCCCGAGTAGTACGCGGTCGTAGGCCTCGGACAGCGGGGCGGCGAGCAGGCCGATCGCGCCGCTGAGGAGCATGAGCAGGCCGAGCAGCGCGCCGAAGTAGAGCGCGAGGCGGTCGATCAGCCGGGTGATCACCGTGAACGCGGGCTCCGCGAAGGCGAGGCGCTGGTGGATCAGCCATACCCCGGTCCACGCGATCGCGTAGCCCCAGGCGCTGCCGGAGAACTCCGCGATGCCGACCGCCATCTCCAGCGCGGACACGATGTTCCACGTGGCGACCGCGAGCGCGATCGACCGCGTCACCGCGAAGTACAGCCGTCGCGTCGCCGCCCGGCGCTCCACGGCGTGCGCCTGCACCGAGCGCTGCGCGAGCAGCATGAACAGCAGCCAGGCCGGCGCGCCCACCACCGTGAACGCGAGCGCCACGGCGAGCCCGCGCTGCCGGTCCATCAGCAGCGTGTCGCCGACGACGGCGTCCAGCGCGCCGCCGATGATCATGGACACACCGATCGCGGCGAAGATCACGCCGACCAGCGCCAGCACGTAGATGAACTGGCGGCGCACCGCGCCGATGCCCTCGTCCTCGGGCGCGCCGTCCGCCTCGCTCGCGCGGCGCGCCGCGACCACCGCTGCCACGGCGCCGATGATGACCGCCAGCGGCAGGATGGAGAAGATCAGGAGGAACGCGATCGCTTCGATCATCGCGGGACGCGCCCTTCGCTACCGGACGGGGATAGGCTGCGGGCAGTAGGTGGGCCAGGGCGCCTCGGAGAAGCGCCACTCGCCGTCCGCCCGCGTTAGCACGTAGATCTGCGAGAACGTGGACTCGCCGCTGCCGAAGGGGCTGTCCGTGTTGTACGACTCCGTGAGGCGCACGCGCACCTCCGCCGTGCTGTCCCGTACCTCGGAGCGGTCGAGGGTAGCGCGGATGGTGCTGTCGCCGCGGCTGCTGATGCTCTCGCGCGGCTTCGGTTCGCACCGCTCCAGCAACTCCGGGGAGAAGAACGCGAACGCGGCGGTGGCGTCGCGGTCGCTGACGGCGCGCAGGTAGTCCTGCACCGCGCGCTCCGGCGTCCCGGGCGCGTACTCGCGCTCCCCGCCCGCGAACGTGGTGACGAGGATCCCCGCGATCACGGCGATCGCGATGCCCGCGGCGACCAGGCCCAGCCATCGATTCGAGGCAGTCACAGAGCGCTCCTGATCCTGCCGGCGCGAGCCATGCCACGGGGCCGCTCGCGCTCTCTGTTGTACCAGCATAACCCGCGCGAGCGTGAGGGCACGGAGGGTTTGCGATGCGTCTGCAAGTCCCACCCGCGAGTGCGATGCCTCGTCGCGCTGCATGGATGGCTAGCATCGCCTCGTCCCGGCCGCGCCCCCGCCGGTGACGTGAGCATCAGACGTGCAGGAGGTGTCCCGTGGCCGATTCGGACGACGTGCTGGAGGTCTTCATCGGCACGCTACTGGCGCTGATCGTGTTCCGGTTTGTGGTGCTGCCCGCCACGGGACGTCGGCGCCGGTTCCGCTTCTAGGCGTCCCCCAGGGCGTTGTTTGAAGCGCGCCGGTCGAAGAGATCCACCTCTGCGCGAGGCTCACACCGACTCGAATCGTCAGATTGAGGTGCGCCGCAGCATCGCGTCTGGATAGCTCCGCACGACCGCGCGGCGGCCGTCTCGGCCCAGGTGTAGCGCACGGGTGCGTAGCGGTGCGACGCGATCGAGGCGCGGGCAGGCGGCGCGGACGGTGGGGGTCCCGGAGCAGCGGGGGCTCATTCGGAGGTCCCTTCCCGATCCGAGCCGATGTGCTGCTCGGCTTCATCCAGGAGCGCCTGACGGACGGTGGGCCGCTCTTCGGGCGCGCGCGCGTCCTGGCCGGGGTCGGTGATCGCCCGCCCGTCCTCATCCCGGAGATCCGGTCGCTGCGCCATCGCCTCCGCACCGGCGCGCTCCACGCGCTCGAAGCCCGAGGTGGCGCGGTCACTGGCTCGGACGGGACGCTCTTCGTTGCTCATGGCGGGAGCCTAGGCGTGAGCGGATTGCGGCCCCGCAACACGCGCGGCGGGCGGGGTTGCACGGGGCGCACGATCGGCTGCCAGGCCGCAGGCAGCCGATCGTGGATCGGATTCAGACCGCGCTGACACGGATCGTCTGCCGCGGCGCATCGGGGCGCGATGCGGCCTGGTCGATCGTGGGTGCCCGCCGGCCCTCGGCCGTCCCGATCCTGCCCCACCGCGTCCCCCCGAAGGAGATCGTCATGCCCAGCATCACCCGCGAAGTCGTGGTCACCGCGCCGCTGCGCATGGTCTACGACGCGTGGACCCAGTTCGAGTCCTACCCCCAGTTCATGGAGGACGTCGAGGAGGTGTCGCTGCTGGACGCGAAGCGGCTCCGCTGGCGCGCGCGTAGTGCGGACGGCGCACGTCAGCCGGAGGAATGGGAAGTCGCGATCATCGAGCAAGCCCCGGACGACCGCATCCGCTGGGAGGCGACCGCCGGTCCGGTACACGCGGGCGCCGTGATGGTGGATGCGCTCGCGGAGGGCAAGACGCGCGTCCGCATGGAGATCGACATCGAGGCGGCGCGGGATGACGAGCAGGCGATCGCGATGCGCACGGAGCGCGACTTGCACGCCTTCAAGGGGTACATCGAGGCGCGTGCCTCGCAGACGTCCGGGTGGTCGACCCCGCCGGCGCCGGGGCGTGGCGCGTGAGGGTGAGCATCGGGTAGGCGCTATCCAGCGAGGAGCGGCCCGCGGATGCATCCCTGGCGAGCCGCCCCAGCTAGGTAGGCGAGGTGATCGCGTCGAGCCCGTCGAGCGTCGTGACGGCGACCAGCCGGTCGCGAGCGACTAGCGCGCTCCGATCGCCCGCTGCCTGTGCGCGGGCGAGGTGGCCGAAGTCGTAGTCGCGGCCGGGGATCGCGAGCCGCGTCTCGGCTGACGGTCGTTCGATGAGCTGCACGAACGCGCCTCGACGTCGGCCACCCTTGTGGTACTGGCCGGTGGAATGCAGCAGCGATGGGCCGTACTCCACGGTGGTGGGCAGCCGGTGGCGGTCGAGCAGGCGGGCCCGGATCTGGCGCAGGCGCTGATCGTTCGCGCGCGAACGCGGCAGGTAGGCGTGCACCGCGATGTACTCCGCGGCGTTGGCATCGCACTCGATGCGGTCGAGCAGGTCGCCCGCCTCCGGCGCATCGTCGCCCGTGTCCACGCGCTCGGGCGCTTCCAGCAGACGCGCGGTCTCGCGCTTCGTGGATTCCACGTCGGGCTGGTCGAACGGGTTGATGCCGAGCACGCGCCCGGCGACGGCTGCGGCGAACTCCCAGCGGAAGAACTCGCCCCCCAGCCGGTACGCCTCGCCCGGTGAGTACGAGGCGACGGGCAGGCGTCCACCGTCCGACAGCGCGTCCAGCACGCCCGCATCGCGGTCGTTTCCGATTGCCATGAAGAACCGGGAGTCGTCGTACACGTCGGGCGTGCTCAGGGGCTCGTCGCAGACGGGAAGGATGCCCAGCCCCTCCTTGCCCGTGGACTCCGCGATCAACTGCTCCAACCACGCGCCGAAGCGGCCCATGCTCCCGTCCACGCGGAGCGTCAGCACGTCCCGGTCCAGGAGCGCGGCCTCCGCGATCAGGATGCCCATCTGCGCGCCCGGGTTCAGCAGCACCTCCTGTTCACCGGCGCAGGCCTCGCGCATGTGGCGCGCGCCCTCCAGCAGCCGCGCGAGGTCGATCCCGAGCAACGCGGCGGGCACCAGGCCCACGTAGGACAGCGCGGAGAACCGCCGATATCCGGGCGGTTGAGGAACGTGCGCCGGAAGCCGCGCTCCTCGGCCAGCGTCTGCAGCGGCGTGCCCTCGTCCGTGATCGCCACGAAGTGACGCCCGTCCGGCTCGCGCGCCCAGAAGTAGTCGAGCAGCGTGGCCGTCTCCAGCGTCGTGCCGGACTTGCTGGAAGCGATGAACAGCGTGCGACCCAGCGGCGCGCGCGCCTCGACCGCGCGGATCGCCTCCGGCACGGTGGAGTCGAGGACCAGCACCTCCAGCCCGCGCGTGTGCCCGGCAAAGGCCGTCGCCAGCACGCGCGGTGCGAGGCTGCTCCCGCCCATGCCCAGGATCACGGCCGTGGTGTACCCCTCGCGGCCGACGCCCGTGGCGAACGCCTGGAGGTCGGGGACCTGCGCGGCCATCTCCGCGTCCGCGTCCAGCCAGCCAAGCCGGTCGGCGATCTCGGTGGGATCGGGCTTCCACACGGTGTGGTCGCGTGCCCAGATGCGCTCGATCACGCGGTCGCTGCGGAACGCCTCGGCGCGTGCGCGGGCACGGTCTCGCAGCTCGCGTGCGATGGGCACGGCGCGAGGCGGCGTGGAGACGCGGTGACGTTGCATGGGAATCCTCGCCTTGATGCCCGCGTCCTGCGGGACGCCTGCGGTGCATCGACGAGTCCGACGCTAGGGGCGCCCCCCGGAACCTGTCAAGCATTTTGAGACACGCAGTCACGATGCCTTCTGTATGCGCACCTCCTCGACGACG
>JAQCJS010000098.1 GCA_027592975.1 Chloroflexota bacterium | reverse complement strand
TCACGAACTCGCTCCTCGGCGGCTCGTTCCACTCGCGCATCACTATGAACATCCGCGAGGCGAAGGGGTACACGTACTCGCCGCACGCCTTCGTCTCCAGCCGCCCCGGCGACGCCTACTGGGTGGAGGTCGCGGATGTCACCACGGCCGTCACCGGCGCTGCCATCACCGAGGTCTTCGCGGAGACGGAGCGCCTCCGCTCTGAGGCGCCCACGGCGGAAGAGCTGCTGGGCATCCAGAACTACGCCTCCGGGAACTTCGTCCTGCGGCAGGCAACGCCCGGAGGCATCCTGGATCACCTGGAGTTCCTCGACCTGCACGGCCTGGATGAGCGCTACTCCGCCTCCTACGTGGAGCGCGTGCGCGCCGTCACTCCGGATCAGGTGCGAGCGATGGCTGATCAATACCTGGCGACGGACGGCATGACGATCGCAATCGCGGGCGACCGCTCTGTGATCGATCTGCAGCTCGAGGCGTACGGGCCGCCCTCAGCCTAGCGCGCTACGGCTCGCGCGCGCGCCGCTCGCGGTGCAGCGACTCCGGCATGGTGAACACCATCAGCGCAACGCCGACGAGCCCGAGGCCTCCGGTCACGACCGAGGCGATCCCCAGTGTCGAGGTGCCCGCAATCACGCCGAACAGCAGCGGCCCCGCCGATCCGCCGAGGTCGGCCATCAGCCGCCAGACCCCCAGGAACTCGCCTCGACCGACCACGGGCGAGAAGTCCGCGCCCAGCGTCATGACGATGCCACTGCCCAGCCCATTCCCCACGCCGGTGAGCAGGCCGATCAGTGTCAGGCTCCAGGCCGAGTCGCTGAGCGGGATCAGCGCCATGCCGATCGAGAGCACCCCCAGCGAGGGCGCGGCCACCCACTTCCGGCCCCAGCGGTCCGCCACGATCCCCGCCGGATAGAAGATCACCACCTCGATCCACAGCGAGATGCTGAAGATGACGTTGATCACCGCAAGGTCGAGGCCAATCGCGTCACCCCATAGCGGCAGCACGAGCTGGCGGCCGTTGCGCAGGACGTGCAGCATCACCGCCCCCACCCCGGCCGTGGCGAACGTGCGACGGTGATCGCTGATCACCCCGGTGAAGCGCTGCATCACGGAGCCGTGCGCGGCGACCGTCCCCTTGCCGTCCTCGACCACGAAGAACATCAGCAGCGCCGCCGCGCCTGCCAGCAGCGCCTGCAGGTAGAACGCCGACTCCAGCCCGAACCACAGCGCCAGCGGCGCGCCGATCATCGGCCCCATCGCGTTGCCGATGCGGTTCGTGCCGCCGAGGAGCGAGAGCGAGCGGCCGCGCAGGTGCGTGGGGGCGGCGTCGCTGACGTGCGACAGGCGCGCGAGCAGGAAGACGGCCCACGATCCACCCATGGCGAAGGAGACGACCGCGAACTGCCACGGCGCCTCGCTGAGCGCCGCGCCGAGGGCGACCAGCATCAGGACAGCTGTGCCGCCGACCAGCGTCCAGCGCTCGCCGAACCTGGACACCATCATCCCGGCCGGGATGTCCAGCGCCATCGTCCCAACGCCGCGCAGGGCGATGATCAGGCTGATCAGCGCGACGGACGCGCCCAGGTCCTTCGCGAAGAGCGGCATCACCGGCATCACGGCCCCCTGGCCGATGCCGAAGAACAGCGTGGGCAGAAAGGCGCTCACGGTCAGCGAGCGGATGCGGAAGGGGCGGTCTCCCCCGGACGCAGGTGCCGCCAAGCCCGGTCGCTGGTGCATCGGCGCATGGTACGCGCCCATCCCTCAATGGGCAGTGCCCGCTGCGGAAGCGCGAGGCGCCAGCCGATGATTCCGGAGCACGTCTCGGAACTGGAGGGCCACCATCCGCCCCACGAACTGGCTCGGTGTCCTGGAAGGCGGGGGATGGCTGGCGATGCTCGCCGTGCCGTTCGTCGCTTCCGCTGCGGTGGCGCACCACTATCCGGGCTGGGGCATCCGCATCGTGGAGGGTGCCTCCGTGCTGGCGATCGTTGGGGCGCTCTGGCTCCGCTGCCGGTGGCAGCGCGCTGCGGGCCGCTCCCGCGAGCGGCTGGAGACGCTGGGCCGCTGCACCCCCGACCTGCTGTTCGAGACGGACGCGCAGGGCGTCATCACGTTCGCGAACGAGCGTGCGTGGCATGTCCTCCAGCGCGCACCGTCCGATCTCCTTGGACGCTCCATCCGCGACCTCGCCGAGGGCCCGGTGCCGATCCTCGACACGCCGATCGAGAGCGAATCCGGGATAGCGACGTGGAACACGCGATGGCATCACGGCAGCGGCGACCAGGTGCCGCTGACCGCCGTGATCACCCCCCTACGCGCGTCCGGCGGCATCGGAGGGGTGCTGCGCGACCAGCAGCATCGCCTGGAGACCGAGCGCGCACTGCGCGAGAGCGAGGAGCGTTTCCGCGCCGCGCTGAACACCGCGCGTAACGGCATCATGCTCGTCGCGAACGACGGGCAGCTCCTCCTGTCGAACGAGGCGCTCCGCCGGCTGCTCGGCCGGACGGAGGGGCAGATGGCGGACCTCACCGTCGCGGACGTGGTGCCCGCCAACCATGTCGACCAGTTCATCGCGCTCATGGCGTCCCGCATGTGGTCCGACGCGGTCCCGACCCAGTACGAACTGCAACTCAAGAACACGCAGGGCGAGACGGTGGACGTCGAGATCACGCTCTCCCCCGTGCGGGAGGCGCGCCGGACGTCCGAGACGATTCGGCGCATGGCGGACTACGACCGCCTGACGGGACTCCCCAACCGCGAACTGTTCGACCGCCACGTCCAGCGCGCCCTGATCGACGCGCGGTACCAGGGCCGCTCCGTCGCGGTGCTGATGCTGGATCTGGATCGTTTCAAGCTGATCAACGACACGCTGGGACACACCAGCGGCGATCGGCTCCTGCGCGCCGTCGCGGAGCGCCTCTGCGCGCACGTCCCCCCGCAGCACATCCTCGCCCGCTTCGGCGGCGACGAGTTCCTCCTGCTCGCGCCCGACCTCGGTGGACGCGCCGCCGCGGAAGGCATCGCCCGACGCGTGCAGGCCGCCTTCCGCGAGCCCTTCGAGCACGAAGGCCACCGGCTCAAGCTCTCCGTCAGCATCGGAGTCGCCGTCGCGGCGGGTGACAGCGCGGACGCCGACCTGATGATCCGCATCGCGGACGCCGCGATGCACCAGGCGAAGGAGCAGGGGCGCGACACCCACGTGGTCGGCTCCGAGTCCGCGGGCGATCCAGCGCGGCTAGGCCTCGAACTGGAGGGCGACCTGCGCGGTGCGGTGGAGCGGGGCGAGCTGGAGGTCTACTACCAGCCGCAACTCGATCCTGAGACCGGGATCGTCACCGCCGTGGAGGCGCTGTCGCGCTGGCAGCACCCGCAGCGCGGCTTTGTCTCGCCGTCGGAGTTCGTCCCCCTGCTGGAGGAGACCGGGCTGATCGTGGAAGTGGGCGAGACCGTGCTGCGCACCGCCTGCGCGGAGGTGCAGCGCTGGTTCAACCACGGCGGACGCCGCATCCGCGTGGCGGTGAACGTGTCACCGCTGCAGCTCCTGGATCCGCACTTCGGCGAAATGGTACGCGGCGTCCTCGCGGACACTGGCCTGCCGCCGGAGGCGCTAGAACTGGAGCTCACAGAGACCGCCGCCGTGCTCGATCTGGAGTCCGTCCTGGGGGTGCTCGGCGATCTGCTGGAGCTCGGCGTTACCACGGCGATCGATGACTTCGGCGTGGGCGAGTCGTGGCTGCCACGGCTCCGCGACTTCCCGGTGCGCACGTTGAAGGTGGACCGGCGCTTCGTCTCCGGCATCGGCGAACGAGGCAACGCGCTCGCGATCGTGGAAGCGGTGATCGCCCTGGGGCATGCGCTGGGACTGCTGGTCATCGCCGAGGGCGTAGAGACCGAGGAGCAGCTCAGCGCCCTCCGCGCCGCCGGGTGCGACCTGGTCCAGGGCTTCTACTACGCCCCCGCGCTGCGGCCCGATGATTGCGCGCGCTTCGTGGAGCGGTCCGCGGCGTAGATCAACCGCTCCCCGCGCCGATCGCGCGCGCGTCTCGTATCATCCGCGGCATGATGAACTCCACCTCGCCCCGCACCTCGCCGCTCGCCCACAACCCGCTCGCGCCGCGGGCCGCCGCCCTCCGCGAGGGCGCGCTCGACCTCCACGCGCAGATCGACGAGGCGCTCGATCGCCTCGATCGGTTCGATGCGCGCGTGAGGGCGTTCCTGCCGGAGTCCGGCCGCCGGGAGCGCGTACACGCTGCGGCTGACGCGCTGGCGGCGCGCTACCCCGACCCCGCTTCGCGGCCGCCGCTCTACGGCGTGCTGGTCGGGGTGAAGGATATCTTCGCGGTCGACGGCCTCCCCACCCGCGCCGGCTCCGCGATCCCTCCGGAGGAGTTCGCGATGCCACAGGGCCCCGCGATCACCCGGCTGGTCGAGGCCGGCGCGATCGTCCTCGGCAAGACCGTGTCCACGGAGTTCGCCTACGCGGAGCCGGGCGCGACCACCAACCCGCACCACGCGCTGCACACCCCCGGCGGCTCCAGCAGCGGTTCCGCGGCGGGCGTGGCCTGCGGCTACGCGCCGCTCGCCATCGGGTCGCAGACCGTCGGTTCCGTGCTGCGTCCGGCGGGCTTCTGCGGCGTGGTGGGCTACAAGGGCTCCTTCGACCGCGTGTCGACCGACGGCGCCGTCGCCTACTCCGTCTCCGTCGATCACGTCGGCTGGTTCACCCAGGACGTCACGGGCGCGCGCGTGGTCGCCGGGGTGATGTACCAGGACTGGCGCGGCGACCTTGAGCCCCGGCGCCCCGTGATCGGCGTCCCGGACGGGCCGTACCTCGCGCAGGCGCAGCCCGCCGCGATCGCCTCGTTCGAGGCGACGCTCGCCGCGCTTGCCGCGAGCGGGGTGGAGGTGCGCCGCGTGCCGTTCTTCCCGGACATCGCCGGGATCAACGCGCGCCACGTGGCGATCTCCACCGCCGAGTACGGCGACACGCACGCGGAGCGCTTCCTGAAGTGGGGGTCGCTGTTCCGGGCCGCCAGCGCGGCGCTGTACGACGCCTCCCTGCTGGTCACCCCCGAGGCACGTGCCGAGGGCTTCACGAGCCGCCTTGAGCTGCGCGACCGCATCGGCGCGGCGATGGATCGCGCCGGGATCGACCTGTGGGCGAGCATGCCGGCCACCGGCCCCGCCCCGCTCGGCCTCGCGTACACCGGCGACCGCGCGATGAACGTGCCGTGGACGCACGCGGGCGTCCCATGCATCACGATCCCGAGCGGGCGCGTTGCCGAGCTCCCGGTCGGACTCCAGCTCTCCGGCCGCTTCGGCGGCGACGAGGAGCTGTTCGCCGGCGCCGAGGCGATCGAGACGCTGCTCCGGGGATGACCCGGCCGTGAGCCTCGTCCCGTCGCC
>JAQCJS010000097.1 GCA_027592975.1 Chloroflexota bacterium | reverse complement strand
CGCAGCCCCTCGCATCTCATCCCCCCCTTCACGACGGGAAGGGGGGGCAGGGGGGACGGGGGCCGCGCGACCCGCGCGACCCGCGCGGCGAGCACCGCCATCCTCCCGCCGTCCTCGACCCGTCGTGCGGCCCTCCTGCGCTACGCCTTCCGCAGCGGGAGGCGCGCGCGATGCCCTCATCTCGCTGCGGGCGTACGATCGAGGGAGCGCGCCCCACCGCGCCGAGCCCGGAGGCCCCGTGAACCGCATCGCCCGCTACGCGACCGTCGCTGCCATCGTGCTTCTCGTCGGAGGCATCTTCGTCTGGCGCGACGTGCTGCCTCGGTACACGGGGGCGCAGCAGGGCATCCTGGACGCCAGCGCGAAGGTGGAGGTGGGCGCTCCCGCACCGGACTTCCTGCTCACGGACGCGAAGACGGGCCAGCCGGTGAAGCTGTCCGACTACCGCGGCAAGGCGGTGCTCCTCAACTTCTGGGCGACGTGGTGCGGGCCGTGCCGCGCGGAGATGCCGGAGTTCCAGAAGGTCTACGCCGCCCGCGGCGAGGAACTGGCGATCCTGGCCGTGGACTACCGCGAGTCGCCGGAGCAGATCCTCTTCTTCAACGAGGAGTTCAACCTCACCTTCCCGCTGCTGGTGGATCGGCCGGGCGCGGTGCAGGCGCACTACGGCGTGCAGGGGCTCCCCTCCACCTTCTTCATCGACAAAGACGGGATCTTGCAGCGCAAGAGCGTCGGCCCCGCGCTGGGTTCTGTGCTGACGGACGGTCTGCGCGCCGCCGGCCTCTCCGACCCCGAGCGGCGCTGACCGATGACTTTCGAGCCGCCTCGTGACGCCGAGGACGCCGGCGACCTGCCGCTGATGTGCGTGGAGTACGCCTTCCTCTGCGACGCCGCCACGGAGCACGGCGGCAAGGTGAACGCGCTGGGCATCGGCATCGACCACCTCGGCGTCTCCGCGCTGCCGGCCACCCACCCCCGCCTCGCGCTCGTCGCGCGCCTCGTGTTCGAGGACGCCGGGGGGGCCGCGGTGCCGTTCGTCGTGAAGATGGTGGACGCCGACGGCCGCGACGTGATCACGCCGGTGGAGGGGCGCTTCCAGGTGGAGGCCGCCCCCGGCCGCCGGCTGGAGGGTGCCAGCCTGCTGGTCGACCTCGCGAACCTGGAGTTCACCGTGACCGGCCCGCACGAGGTGCAGCTGTGGAGCGCGGGCGAGCAGATCACCACGCTCCCGCTGGAGGTGTGGCGGGTGGCCACCCAATGAACGGGAGACGCGGGTGAGCAACGCGGCGCTCGTGGACCTGTGGCCCGCCGTCGCCGCCGCGCGTGCCGCCTTCCTCCAGTCGATCGAGGATGTGGACGAGGCCGGCGCGCTGCGTCACCCCGGCGGTGACCAGGCGGAGTGGTGCGTGCTGCAGGTGGCGCAGCACGTCCTGGGCTGGACGCTGAACGTGGACGCGGTCATCGAATCCGCCGCGCGCGGCGTCGCCATCGCGAAGCACCCGCGCGGCTACCTGCCGCCCGACCCGCCCGCGACGCTGGCGGAGGTGCGCCGGGCGCTGGTGCTGGCCTCCGCGCGGTTCCTCGCGCTGCCGGAGCGCGTCGCCGAGCATGCGGACGAGGTGCTCACCGTCACGCACGAGGTTTACGGGCCGATGAACTACGCGGGCTGGTTCGCCCGCTGCGCCGCCCACGACGCCGGGCACCTGGAGCAGGCGGTTGCGGTGAAGGTCGGGCTCTAGCGCCGTCCGGAGGCTGCCCGGCGTGCTGCGCCTCGACCACCCGGCGGGGCGGGGACGGGACGGGTCGAGGCGTGTAAGATGCGCCTCGCAGCATCTCGGATGGCTCGGCCGCGCGTATCCCTGCCGCGCGTGACTGGCACAGGACAGCGGCCAACGGCCACGCAGCGCGACGGCCGTCGCGCACCGCACCGCCCACCCGGGCGACGCTCAAGAAGGGGACTCCTCATGGCTCAACTGACTGGCGAGCAGATCATCGCCCGCTCCCTGAAGACGCAGGGCATCGACAAGATCTTCGGCGTGGTCGGCATCCCGGTGACGGGGATCGCGAGCGCCTGCCAGGCGGAGGGCCTGACCTACACCGGCATGCGGCACGAGATGCCCGCCGCGTACGCCGCGCAGGCCGTCTCGTTCATCGGCCCGCGCATGGGCGCGGCGCTTGCCGTCTCCGGCCCCGGCGTCCTGAACGCGGTCGCCGCCTTCGCCAACGCGTGGTCCAACCGCTGGCCGATGCTCCTGCTGGGCGGCTCGTACGAGCAGTCCGGGCACTCCATGGGCTTCTTCCAGGAGGCCGACCAGCTCACCCCGCTGCGCCCCTTCGCGAAGTACGCGGAGCGCGTGGAGATGATCGAGCGCATCCCGATCTACATCGCGGAGGCCGTGAAGAAGGCGCTCTACGGCACGCCCGGCCCCTCCTACCTGGACCTGCCCGGTGACATCATCGCGGGGAGCGTGGACGAGGAGAAGGTGCAGTGGGCGGAGCGCGTCCCGGACCCGCGCCGCATGCAGGCCGACCCGCGTGACATTGAGGCCGCGATCGCCGCGCTGAAGACGGCGGAGCAGCCGCTGATCATCATCGGCAAGGGCATCGCCTACTCCCGCGCGGAGCAGGAGATGCGCGCTTTCGTGGAGAAGACCGGCCTGCCGTTCCTCGCCATGCCGATGGCGAAGGGCATCCTGCCGGACGACCACCCCCAGGCGGCGGCCGCCGCGCGCTCCTTCATCCTGCAGAACGCCGACATGGTGCTGCTCATGGGCGCGCGCATGAACTGGATGCTGCACTTCGGCCTGCCGCCGCGCCTGAAGCAGGGCGTGCGCGTGATCCAGCTGGACATCAACCCCGAGGAGATCGGCGTCAACGTGCCGACCGAGGTGGCGATGGTCGGTGACGCGAAGGCGACGCTGGGCCAGATGCTGGACGTGCTGGATCGCGAGCCATGGACCTTCCCGCAGGACTCCGAGTGGCTGGCCCAGGTGAAGGCGGAGGCGCGCACCAACCAGGAGGCCGTGGAGAGCATGATGCAGGAAGAGTCGAACCCCATCGGCTACTACCGCGCGCTGCGCTCCATCTCGGAGGCGATGCCGAAGGACATGGTGTTGGTCGCGGAGGGCGCGAGCACCATGGACATCTCCCGCTCCGTGATCAACAACTTCCAGCCGCGCACGCGCCTGGACGCCGGCTCGTTCGGGTCCATGGGCCTCGGCCACGGCTTCGCCATCGGCGCGGCGGTGGAGACGGGCAAGCACGTGCTCTGCCTGCAGGGCGACGGCGCCTTCGGCTTCGCCGGCACCGAGTGCGAGGTGGCCGTCCGCTACAACCTGCCGATCACGTGGGTGGTGTTCAACAACGGCGGCATCGGCGGCCACAAGGCGGAGCTGTTCGAAGGCGATCAGAAGCCCGTGGGCGGCATGAGCCTGAACGCGCGCTACGACATCATGATGCAGGGCCTGGGCGGCATGGGGATCCTGGCGGAGTCGTCCGCTGATCTGGACGCCGCGTTGCAGAAGGCGCTGGCCCACAACGGCCCCAGCCTGATCAACGTCCCGCTGGACCCGGAAGCGCGCCGCAAGCCGCAGAAGTTCGGCTGGCTCACCAGCACCAGCGGCACGCAGGCCTCCGCGAGCGCCGTCCCAAAGAACGACTAGCCGAGGGCCCTCGGGCCCCCTCGGTCACACACGAACGCCGCCCCTGCGAGGGGGCGGCGTTTGCATGTGCAAAGGCGTGTCGCACAGTGGTCCTGCGGAAGTCGTAGATTGCCACCGGAGGCGAGAATGATCGGACTGTTGAGGGACTTGCTGGAGGCTTCGATTAGTTCTGTCGGAGGTCTTGGCCGATTCGCTTCGGAGGCCGCCAGTCGGGTCCTGCCCCGGTTTCCCGGACAGTACGTGTGAGGCGATCATGATGCCGCATCGGACGAGGGAGCGTGTGCTCGCTCGTAATCGACGGGGCTGAGATCGCTGATCGACGTGTGCCGTCGGTGCGGGTTGTACCAGGCTTCGATCCACTCGAAGATCGCGGCCGCCAGCTCAGACCGGCTCGGCCAGTACCGACGACGGTTGAGCAACTCCTTCTGCATCGTCGCCCAGAACGACTCCATCATCGAGTTGTCGACGGCGGAAGCGACGCGCCCCATCGACCCGAGTAGCCCCGCCGCACGCAGCCGTTGGCCGAACGCCCAAGCCGTATATTGCGTGCCGCGATCGCTGTGAACGATCGTGCCCCGCGGGTGACGTCTCCAGCGGGCCATCTCGAGCGCATCGACCACGAGCTCGGTGCGCAAGTGGTCGGCGATCGACCAGCCAACGATGCGCCGCGAGAAGACATCCAACACGGCGGCGCAGTAGACCTTGCCGTCCCCGGTCGGGTGCTCCGTGATATCGGTGAGCCACAGCCGGTTCGGGGCATCGGCGACGAACCGACGGCGCACCAGGTCGTCGTGGACGGCGAGGGCGGGACGCCGGCGCTCACCGCGGCGGCGGTACACGCCGTGGATCCGGGCCGAACGCATCAGTCGTGCCACGCGCTTACGGCTGCAGTGGATCCCTCGTCCGAGGCGAAGCTCCTTGTGCACCCGAGGCGCGCCGTAGCTCTCCCGCGACATCGCGTGGATCTCGATGATCTGCTCGGTGAGTACCGCGTTCGCCACCGCGCGCGGCGACGGCTCACGGCCTCGCCACTCGTAGTATCCGGACGTGGACACCTTCAAGCATCCGGCAGGCCACCGCCACGGGCGTCCCCTGGGCGGCGAGTTCCTGGGCGAGCCGGAAGCTCATTTTGGGAGCACGTTTTCGCGCGCGAAGAACGCCGCCGCCTGCCGGAGGATCGTGTTCTCCATCTCCAGCACCCGGTTCGCGCGACGGAGTCGAACCAGCTCCTGGTGCTCTTCGGTGGTCAGCCCCGGACGCTGGCCGGCGTCGATGTCCGCCTGCTTCACCCAGCGACGCAGACAGGACTGGGCGATCCCGAGGTCCGCGGCGATCCGGGCGACCGGCTGGGCGCCCTGCCGCGCCAGTCCCACCGCCCGCTGCCGAAACTCTGCTGGATATGCCTGTGGCATCTCGGACTCCTTCCTGGGCGAACAAGCGCCTCAGTCTAGGTGTCCGGGAAACCGGGGCAGGACCCGTCTTCTCGCATCTGTCGTAGCTCTTCTCACGCCCGACTCCCTCGCTTCAGCAGCGGCGGTAGTAGGCGTCCTGGCCACCTCCGTATTCGGGCTACTCAAGTTCTTGGATCAGCGCGCCCAAGAGGTCTCTCGTGAGAGGCGTCTCAGCCTCGACACAATAATGAAAGGAGCTGAGCTATTAGATGACGGCGCCGATGAGGAGCGGAGACTCATCGCCCTCGTTGCCTTGATGAGGCTCGGTGACCCAGACGCGGCCCTCGCGCTGCTTCGCGACATGTGGCCCAACGGTCGGATCGGTACCCCCGCGG
>JAQCJS010000096.1 GCA_027592975.1 Chloroflexota bacterium | reverse complement strand
CGCGATGCCCAGGCAGGCCGTCGCGTAGGGGATGCGGTTGTGCGCCAGCGTGTCGTTCGCCAGCGCGAACCCACCGCCCTCCTCGCCCAGGATGGAGGAGTGCTGCACGCGCATGTCCGTGAAGGACAGCTCCGTGGTGTAGTGCGAGCGGAGCACCTGGACCAGCCGCTGCACGCGGAAGCCCGGGGTGTCCGTGTCAATCAGGAAGGCGGTGATGCCCTGGCGGCCCTTGGTCGGGTCCGTGCGCACGTAGACGATGCCGAAGTCGGCCGTGTCCGCGCCGGAGTTCCACAGCTTGCCGCCGTTGATCACCCAGGAGTCGCCGTCGCGGACGCCCCGGGTGCGGATGGCGCGCGCCGGGTCAGAGCCACCGGACGGCTCCGAGAGGCCGAAGAAGGCGTGCTTCTCACCGCGGATGACCGGGTGGAGGTACTTCTCCTTCTGCTCCTCCGTGCCGGAGTAGAGGTGCTCGGGCGGCGAGGAGCCGAAGACGCCGTAGGCCGGCGCGTACAGGCCGGCGCGGTGCTGAGAGAGCTCCTCCGCCAGCATGGTGCGGGTGATGATGTCGATGCCCGGGCCGCCGTACTCGACGGGGAGGCCCATCTGGTACATGCCCATGTCCTTGACCGTCTGGACCAGGCGGGCGTTGTCGTCCGGGTTGAGCTCGTACGCGTCCGGATCCAGATCCGCCTCTAGGGGGCGGATCTCCTGGCGGATGAAGCTCCGGACGGTGTCGATGATGAGCTGCTGCTCTTCGGTGCGCTGCATATCCATGGCGGTTAGATCCCCTCGCTCTTCCAGTGGTATCGACCCAGGTGCGGCGGGCGAGGCGCCGAGGCGAGCTTGTTCAGCTCCGGCAGCGTCTCGTAGTCCTCGTTGAAGCGGGTCAGGTCTTCAATCCAGCGGCTGTAGTACTGGTGGTTGACCTCGTACCGGTAGTACCGGGCCTGCTGCTTCACCTCGGCTGGGACCACCTCCGGGTGGGGGTGCGACCAGTTCCACGTCTCGGATCCGGCCGGCATGCCGAAGATCGCATACAGCTCACCGCGCAGACCGTAGGGCGAGGCACCACCGGCGAAGCCGATGTAGATGCAGTTCTTCTGCTCGTCCGCGATCTCGTAGATGCCCATGGCCCCGGGGAGATCCTTGAAGCTGATCCCCTGGTCCCAGGCCGTCCAGTCTTTCCTAATCCGCATGGTTACTCTTTCTCGAAGAACAGCGCGACGCGGTCGCCCACTGGTGCTGGCTTCGCCTTCACCCTCATTCCGATTTGAATCTCGCTCGGCGCGATGTTTACCACGTTCACGGTCAACCGCTGCCCTTCGTCCAACTCGACGACCGAGACGTTGTACGGCACCAGGTCGTAGAACGCGGGGTGGTACTTCTGGTGGACGGAGATGAACGTGTGGACGGTCCCCTTGCCGGAGGTGTCCTTCCATTCCATGGCGTCAGAGCCGCACGCGAAGCAGAACGTCTCCGGCACGGCCTGCCAGTGGTCGCAGTCGTTGCAGTGCTGCATCCGCAGCTTGCCCTCTGCCAGGCCGTCCCAGTACGGGCGGTCAAGGTCGGTAGGCTCGGCCAGGAGTTCAGCGCGAGGATCAGCGGTCATGTGTCCCCCCTCCGCAACGGCTACGACGGCTGGTTGGTGACGATCATGGCGCCGTGCGTGGTCAGGATGCCGCCCTGCTGCGACACCAGCCCGACCTCCGCACCCTCCACCTGCCGCGGGGTGCCCGCGTACTGGTGGCGGAGCTGCCGCACCGCTTCCACGATGTGCTGCGGGCCGGGCATGCCGGTCTCCGACAGCAGACCGCCGGAAGTGTTGATCGGCAGCTCGCCGCCGATCCAGGTGCGCTTGTTCTCGAAGAACGCCGCGCCCTCACCCTTGTTCACGAAGCCGTAGTCCTCGAGCGTGATGATCGGGACGATCGTGAAGCAGTCGTAGAACTCGCAGAAGTCGATGTCCTTCGGGGACATGCCCGCGGTGCGGAACACGCCCTCCGCGGCGATCTTCGCGCCGGACACGGTCATGTCCTCGCGGCGGGTGTGATCCCAGGAGGGGTGCCCCTGGCCCAGGCCCTGCACGTACACGGGGTTCTGCTTCAGCGTCTTCGCGCGCTCTTCCGTGGTGACGATCCACGCCGCGCCGCTGTCGGAGACCGGGCAGCAGTCCAGCAGGTGGAACGGCTCCGCGAGCCACCGGGAGTTGTGGTAGTCCTCCATGGTGATCGGCTCTTGGAAGTGCGCGTTGGGGTTCATGCTGGCGTGGTGGCGGTGCGCCACGGCCACGTTGCCCAGCTGCTCGTGCGTGGTGCCGTACTTCCACATGTGACGCTGCGCCACGCTGGCGTACCCCAGCGGCGCGCCGAACATGCCGGAGAACGCGTCACCACCGCGCGGGCGGCTGTACGTGGCGCGCGACCCGGTGGCCGGGTTGTCACCGTACACACGCCACGACCGAGGCCTGCCCCAGTTCGATCGCCGTGATCGCGTACTGGATGAGCGAGATGTTGCTCGCCCCGGCCTGATCAATGGTGCCCGCGACGCGCGGGACGATGTTCAGGGCCTCGGCGACGCGCTGTCCCCAGAGCATGGGGAACGTGGACGTCGGGGCCTTCGTCATCACCCCGTCAATCTCGCTCATGGCGAGACCGGCGTCCTCCGCGGCGGCGCGGATCGCCTTCACGTTGTGCCCCAACTGGGACAGGCCGGGGTTGCGCCCATAGCGCGTGTTCCCGACGCCGACGATGCAATACCGGTTCTTGAACGGTTCCACAGGCGTACCTCACGTAGTTCTGGGAAATGCAGTGGCATTTATAGTCCGGGCCGGATCGCCTTCTCAATCAAACCCGTGATGTTCGTGGTATATCGCCGGTGCTTATACTCCCGCCCCACCGACCATCAGGGGGTTTCCGTATGCCTACTCCTGCCGCGCTCGAGGGACTCCGAGTCCTCGATCTGACGCACAGCACCTTCAACTACGCGGGGAAACTCCTTGCGGGATTCGGCGCACAGGTGGTCAAGATCGAACCACCCGGCGGCGACCCGATCCGGCACCAGCCTCCGTTCCAGGGGGATCAAGCGAACCCGGAGGCCAGCGGCCGCCACCTGCACATGAACACCGGCAAGATGAGCATCGTCCTGGACCTGGACGCACCGGCGGACGTGGCCCGGTTGAAGGCGGCCCTGCCCGAGTACGACATTGTGATCGAGAGCCGCGGCGCCGGGTACATGGCCGCACGCGGACTGGGCTACGAGGATCTGAAGGCGCTTCGGCCGGATCTGATCATGACCTCGATCAGCCACTTCGGGCAGACCGGCCCGTACGCCGGGTACGTGGGCACCGAGATCGTCGCCGACGCGCTCGCGGGCTACCTCAACCTCACCGGCGAGCCTGAGTACCCCCCGGTGAAGTGCTTCGACAACCTGGTGGAGCACCAGTCCGCGCTCCAGGCCGCCGTGGCCACGATGGTCGCGGTGACCGCCCGTGACGCGACCGGGCAGGGCGACTACCTGGACATCTCCGCGACCGAGGCGGCGATGTTCCTGCTCGGCGGCCCGGCGCAGACCTTCCACTGGATGGGCATGAAGGCGAAGCGCAACGGCACCCGGCTGCTGTTCTCCGCACCGGACACCTTCTACCCCTCATGCCTGCGACCGTGCCTGGGTGGGTACGTGCACGTGCACACGAACACGCGCTACCCGGATCTGATGGGCGTCCTCATGGAGCAGGACGAGCTCAACGACCCGGAGATCATGGCCGCGCCCACGGCGAACGCCGACCGCATCGACGAGCTGATGGGCCGCTGGCTGATGCAGCACGACAAGTTCGAGGTGGTACGCCTTGGCCAGGCGGTGCGGCTGCCGTTCACGGAAGTGCTGACGCCCGCCGAGATCGTGGTGGACGAGCACCTCAAAGAGCGCGGCTTCTTCGTGGAGGTGGAGCACCCGGTCGCGGGCAAGGTGAAGCAGCCCGGTGCGCCGGGCATGCTGACCGGGACCCCGTGGCAGACGCGCCGCGCGCCGCTGCTGGACGAGCACCGCGCCGAAGTACTGAAGAACGGCTAGCGCCCCTTCGACGCCCCGCACGACGACAACCGACTGACCGATAGACCGACTGACCGACGAAGGAGCGACCCGTGGCCAAGGCACTGGAAGGCATCCGCGTCCTGGAGATGACGATCGCTGTGGCGGGCCCCGTCTGCTGCCACATCCTGGGCGACATGGGCGCCGAGGTGATCAAGGTCGAGGAGCCGATGTCCCGAGCGCGGACGCCGATGCACCTGCCCAAGCCCGTCCCCGGCGCCCCCGACCACCCGTACAACCGCGTGGTCAACTTCAACGAACTGAACCGCAGCAAGAGCCTCCTCTCGCTGAACGTCGCCAAGCCTGAGGGACGCGACATCTACCTGAAGCTCGCCGCACAGTGCGACGTGATGGTGGAGAACTTCGCGCCGCGCGTGGTCGGCAACCTGGGCATCGACTACGAGTCCGTGAAGAAGGTGAACCCGGGGATCATCTATGTATCCATGCCGGCCTTCGGCAAGACCGGCCCGTACAGGGATCGCGGATCCTACGGGCCGGGCATCGACGCGATGAGCGGCATTTCGCACCTCACCGGCTACCCGGACGGCCCTCCGGGCAAGCCCGCCAACTTCTTCTGCGACCAGAACGCCGGCCTCCACGCGGCCTTCGCGATCCTCACCGCGCTCCGCCACAGGCGCCGCACCGGTGAGGGCCAGTACATCGAGATGTCCATGCTGGAGGGTGAGCTGCAGTCGGTGGCGCCGGCGATCATGGACGTCACGCTCAACGGCCGTGACCGCATCCGCACCGGCAACCGGCACGACTGGTTCGCGCCGCACGGCGTCTACCCCGCACAGGGCGAGGATCGCTGGGCAGCGATCGCCGTGACCTCGGACGAGCAGTGGCAGGCACTATGCGGCGCGATGGGCCGCGCGGACCTGGCGGCGGATCCGCAGTACCGCGAGCAGGCGGGCCGCTACGCGCGACAGGAAGAGCTGGACGCCGCGATCTCCGCGTGGACGAAGAGCCTGACCCCGTACGAGGTGCAGGAGCGCTTGCAGGCGGTGGGCGTCCCCGCGGGCGCCGTGCTGCAGGTGGACGAACTGTTCTCCGACCCGCAGCTCCAGCACCGCGGCAGCTTCGCGTGGGCCGAGCACCCGGAGCTTGGGCCGTTCCCCCACACGCGCACCGCGTGGCTCTCACAGCAGGGCAACCACGGCGTCTCGCCTGCCGGCCCCACGTTCGGCAGCGGCAACGACCGCGTGCTCCGTGAGCTGCTCAAGCTCAGTGAGGACGAGGTCCAGCAACTGGTTGACGCCGGCGTGACCTCGTACGCCCCCGTCGGCGAGGGCCGCGCGCACTAGCCCCCGCTGGGCGCTCGGATACGCGACACACACAGAAACGCGGCGGGGGAACCCGCCGCGTTT
>JAQCJS010000095.1 GCA_027592975.1 Chloroflexota bacterium | reverse complement strand
GGCAGTTGCGTGATCTGCCGGGGCGCCTCGTCGCTGATCAACTGGCGCGCCGCGACAAATCCCGCCGCGATGGCGGCGGTGGTGGTGAGCAGCCCTCGGAAGGACATGGGGACGCCTACTTCTTCGACCGCAGGTTGCGGATGCCGGTCACGACGCCTGCCCCTCGGCGGACGCCACGGCCGGCAGCGATGACGCGGATGATCGGGTGCACAGCCGCGTCGGACATGAACTCTGAGGTGCCGCGGACGTTCTCCGCGGTCTTGCGAATCTCCTCGAGGGTCGGTCGCACCGGATCGTCGAGGAGCGCGCGGAGCTGGCGTGTCAGGGCGCGGATAGCGAACCACACCCCGAACGCCGCGATCGCGAGCGCCAGCATGAGCACCACGCCCATGACGCCGTAGATGATCACTACGACATCGCGCACATCGGCAAGGGTGACCAGAAACATCAGGATCGCGGCTCCTCGGATTCACTTTCATGGTAGGCGCGTGAAGGCGACGGTGGCAAAGATGTACCGCGATCACGAGAGGCCAGGGCTGCCTAGGCGACCGAGGGCCGCCGTAACGTGCCGCCGCCGACTACCTCCGTGCCGCGGTACAGCACGATCGCCTGGCCCGGCGCGGGGGCGCGCACGGGCTTGTCGAACTCGACGGTGAACGAGTTCTCGTCGAGGGACACCAATCGGGCGGGGGCCTCCTCGGCGTGGTAGCGGATGCGGGCGTGCAACGGCTCACCGAGGTCAGGCGGGCCGAGCACCCAGCGCGGATCCGTCGCGTACGCGGACCTGCGGTACAGGTCGCCCTCGCCGCCGATCACGATGACGTTGCGCTCCGGGATGATCTCCGTGACGAAGCGCGGCGCCCCCTCCGCGAAGCCGAGGCCCCGGCGCTGTCCGATGGTGTACGCGGTGATGCCTGCGTGTTCACCGACGACGGTGCCGTCTGCGCGCTCAATCGCGCCGGGCACGCCTCGGACGCCGCGCTGATCGAGGAGCTCGCGGTAGTCGCCACCCGGGACGAAGCAGATGTCGACGCTGTCGGGCTTCTCCGCGAGCGGCAGGCCGGCCTCGCGTGCGATCGCGCGGGTCTCCGCCTTCGTCAGCCCGCCGAGCGGGAAGACTGTCCGCGCGAGCGCCTCCTGCCCGAGCGTGTAGAGGACGTACGACTGGTCCTTGTCGTCGTCGATGGCGCGATGCAGGCGATGCATGTCGCCGTCGCGCTCGATGCGGGCGTAGTGGCCGGTGGCGAGCCGGTCGACGCCCATCGCCAGCGCGCGCTGCAGGAGGGTGTCGAACTTCACGTACTGGTTGCAGTTCAGGCAGGGGTTCGGCGTCTCACCTCGGGCGTACGCACCAACGAACTCGTCGAGGACGTCACGCTCGAACTCGTGCTCCATGTTGAGCACGTAGTGGGGAATGCCGATCGCCTGCGCCGCCGCTCGCGCGTCGCCGATATCCTCGATGCCGCAGCAGGTGCGACCGGAGCGCAGTGCCGTCTCATCGGGCTCGGTGTAGAGCCGGAGGGTGACGCCCACCACGTCGTAGCCCTGCCGGTGCAGCAGGGCCGCCGCCACGGCAGAGTCGACACCGCCAGACATCGCCACGAGGACCCGTTCAGCCATGATTCAAGTGTAGAAGCGCCGCCTGCCGGGCGCCGCCGAGCTCGCCCTGTTCGGTGTGGCACAGTGGGGTGTCGGGGCGCGTATATACTGGTCTGACGGCGCTGGTGGCGGCGCTGAAGTATGGAGGATCCGCTGGTATCACCTGACGACGCGCGAGAATCGACTGCGACCAAGCCGCGCGGGGTGCAGCCGGGCGACATCGAGTACGCACAGGCGTTGCTCGATACGGTGGTAGACCGGCAGGGAGCTGACGTGGTCCTCCTGGACCTGAGCGGCCTCACCGTGATCACCGACTACTTCATCATCGCGACGGTCGACAACATGCGGCAGGCCCAGGCGGTTGAAGACGCAGTCGGCCAGACGGCCGCGAAGTTCGGCTACAAGTCTCGGACTGAGGGCAGCGCGGACGAAGGCTGGATCCTGGTGGATGCCGGGAACGGCGTCTTCGTACACCTCTTCTCGTTGGAGGCCCGCGTCTACTACGACCTCGAAGGCCTATGGCATCGGGCGCAGGAGATCGTGCGGGTCCAGTAGGCCCAGTAGGCAGAGTCCACATTAGGGTTCGTTGCACTCCGACTGAACAAGAAGGGCGGCCCTGCGGCCGCCCTTCGCTGTCATCGACGCGGTAGTTGCTACTCGAAGACCCAGCCGTCGACCGAGCGATTCCAGTCGATTGGGTCGATGCCCTCGAACCAGATGCCGACTTCGCGTGTAGCGTCGTCGAGGTTGGCGGAACCGTGGACGAGGTTGCGTCCGATCTCCAGGCCGAAGTCGTGGCGGATGGTGCCGGGGGCGGCCTCGGTGGGGCGGGTGGCGCCCAGCGTCTGGCGTGCCGCCGCGACGGCGTCCGTGCCCTGGAAGACGGCGGCGATGATCGGGGAGCTGGTGATGTACTGGATGAGACCGTCGTAGAACGGCTTGCCGACATGCTCGGCGTAGTGGCGTCCGGCGATCTCCGCGTCCGCCTGCAGCATGCGGACGGCAACGGGCTTCAGCCCGCGCGCCTCGAGGCGGCGCAGCACCTCGAAGGCGAGTCCGCGCTGCATGGCGTCCGGTTTGACCAGGATGAGCGTTCGTTCCATGGGTAGGTGTCCTCTCGTGGGCGGCTTGTCGTGTGTGATGGCGCCCATCGGGCGCCCCGGTGGAGGTCTACGCCTCCGGTTGCGCTTCGCGTGGCCGGGTGATCGGCGGTGGCCGGAGGTAGATCGCATCTACCGCGGCGGGGTCACCGAAGGCATCGCGGGCGCGCGCCAGACGCACGATCGCGACCGCCCGTGGCTCCTCCGGTGCCGCTGCGATAGTGTCGCCTGTCCGGCCCGCAGCGTCTCGCGCCGCGTGCAGGGCGTCGTCCAGTTCGCCGGTCCAGGTAGCAGGACGTGGTGCGTCTGTGGCCGCCCCCTCGTATGAGGAGAGGGTGAGCGCACTCACCTCGTGCGGCACCCCGTCGCGTCTTGTGTAGGCGGCCCATCCTGGGCCCGAGCGCGTGAGGTGGACGGCGACGATCGCCTCCGCACCGTGGTCAGTGACGAGGGCTGCATCGGCCTGGAGGCGGTTGATCCCGGCGAGCGGTGCGTCGAGCGCCAGCGCCATACCCTGTGCCACCGCGATGCCCGCGCGGAGCGCGCCGTACTGCCCGGGGCCGATGGTGACGGCGATGCGACCGATCTGGTCGGGGCTCACGCCGGCACCGTCGAGGAACGCAGCGATCTCGCCCATGAGGGAGCGTGTCATCGTTCCCTCGGCGTGGAAGGTGTGGACGGCGACCGGCCCGCTGCCATCGGTCGCGAAGAGCGCGAGCGAGCCGTCGTCAGAGGCCGTGTCGATGCCGAGGTCGTACACGCTGCGTGTGTCGATCTGTCCGCTGTTAGCCACGGGCACCCAGCCCATCGAGCACACGCCGATAGCCCTCACCGTTGGCCACGATTGTGATCCGCCGCTCGTTGGCCGCGCCGCCGCTGGGGTCCAGCACGATGAGCAGGTGCGCGGCAGGCAGCACCTCCAGGCCGCGCTCCGGCCATTCGATCAGGAGGATGCCGTCCGCGGCCTGCTGTTCGAGCGCGAGGTCAGCGACCTCGTCGATGTCGGTCAGGCGGTACAGGTCGGCGTGGTAGAGGTGCGGTGCGCCCTCCGCCTCGTGCTTCGCCATCAGGACGAACGTGGGGCTGCTGACCGTCGTGTCCAGCTTCAACCCCTGACCGATGCCCTGGGCAAGTGCCGTCTTGCCAGCGCCGAGCGGTCCCTGCAGGAAGACGACGTCCCCGGGTCGCAGGAGCCGCGCGAGACGGCGTCCGAGCGACCGCGTCTGCGCGACGCTGCTCGTGGTGAAGACAGCCCGGTTCGCGGTGTTCATCTCTCTGGGTGTACGTGGAGGAGCGTGGTAGACGCAACCGCCGCTAGCGCAGCTGGTCCCAGCCGCGCCGAGGCGGCTCGTATGCCTCGCCGTTCTCGGCCCACACGATGACCTCGCCGGGATGCTCGCTGACGACGCGCCCGATCAGCGTGACGGGTACCCCCGCCGCGGCGCTGCGGTCGAGGCGACGGAGGATGTCGGCGTCACCGGCGAAGACGAGCTCGAAGTCCTCGCCGCCGCCAAGGGCCAGGTCGAGTGCGGCATCGGCCCCGAGCAGCCGCACGGCTGCGGGATCGACCGGCAGTGAAGCAGCGGCAATTTCGATCCCCACGCCGGAAGCCCGTGCGATGTGGCCGAGGTCCTGCACCAGGCCGTCCGACACGTCCATCGCGCAGGCGATACCGGCGCTGGCTGCGGCGTGCCCCACGCCTGTGCGCGCGACGGGGCGGCGGTGTGCCTCCACGAGGGGCTCCGCGCCGTCCTCAGTGGTGCGGACGGCTTCGATGAGGGCGAGTCCGGCGGCAGATGCGCCGAGGACCCCGCTGACGGCGATCCGGTCGCCCGGCCGCGCCTGGTCGCGACGCATGAGTGGCTGCTGCTCCGTGCCGTCCGTCATGGACGCGAGCGGGAGGGAGTGGCCGTAGGCAGCGATCGAGATGGTGGTGGCGCTGCTCCGGACAATGTCGCCGCCGGCGATGCGGACGTGGTGAGCGAGGCAGGCCTGCGCCATGCCGTCGGCCAGCTCGTCGACCTCCTCGACGGTCACATGTGGCGCGAGGGCGAGCCCCACGAGCAGATAGTCCGGCGTCGCGCCCATGGAGGCGAGGTCGGAGACGTTCGCGGCGACGGCGCGCCACCCTGCGTCGCCGAGGCTCATCGTGTCGGCACGCCAGTGCGTACCCTCGGTCAGCATGTCGATGGTTGCGACGGCGGCGCAGCCATCGTGGACACGCCACGCGGCCGCGTCATCGCCCGGCGGCACGAGGATGTCGCGCGCCGCCGCGTCACCGAGCCGCGCGATGATGCGGTCGATCAATGAGAACTCGCCGAGGGCGTCGAGTGGCGTCCGAGACATGCCCTGATCTTAGGTGCGGCGCCCCGTACCCGGTCTGCAGGCAGAGGAGATGCATAGGATGGGCACATGGAACTCGCCGCCTTCCTTGCCGTCGTCCTGATTGTCGTCGTCGCCGCGTTCCAGGGTGCGCTCGCGGCGGGCGCGCCGCTGGGCGCGGCGGCGTGGGGCGGGCAATCCCCGGGCGTGCTCCCGCCGAGGCTGCGGCTGACGAGCGCCTTTGTCGCGCTCGTGGTCTACCCGGCGATCGCGGCGTTCATCCTCGATGCGGCGGGGGTCGTGGAAGCGGGATGGCTGGGCCGATCGCGCGCGCTGGAAATGTGGGGGCTGACAGCGTTCTTCGCGCTGGGCGCCGTACTCAACGCCCTCTCACGCTCGCGACCCGAGCGCGCGTGGGCGCCGGTGTCGTTCGT
>JAQCJS010000094.1 GCA_027592975.1 Chloroflexota bacterium | reverse complement strand
CCCCGCGTCCAGCGCGTTCTCCACCAACTCCTTCACCACCGCCGCCGGCCGCTCGATCACCTCGCCTGCAGCGATCCGCGCCGCCACCTCCGGCGGTAGCACCTCGATGCGAGGCCGTGCGGGTGGCCCGGCTGAGCTCATCGCCGCCCCTCCGCGGTAGCCCCGTGGCGCGCCCGGAGTGGGCCGCCCCAGTGGTTGCTGGCCGATCGAGGGCTGGGTACGCTCCCTCGGATCATCCGCATTGCGTGAGGAATGATGCCCTGGGCCTTCCAACCGTCCCGCCGCATCGCTGGCACCATCGCTGGCACTGCGTCCGGCTCTCCCGCTGGGTGCTGATGGCCGCGCTGGCAGCGGCCGTCATGACGGACGACGCCCCACCTCGGTCCACCAGCGTGACCGCAGGGCCCACCCCCGCGGGGACCGACGCGCTCTACCTCCAGCCCGTGGACGGGCTCGCGCCGCTCACCCTCGTGCGCGCGCTGGCCGCGCTCGGCTACCCGGGCGTGGAGGTCGCGCACGACGGCGTCCGTCTGCCCGTGGGGACCGGCGAGGACGCGCACGCGAGCGGGCAACGCCTCACCGCAACCGGCCTCGTCCGGAGCATCGAAGGCGATGCTGTACTCAGGGCGGCGCGCCATCCGGACGACCCGCTCTTCAACGCACACCAGCAGGCCTACCTGGACGCCGTGCGGGCGCCGGAGGCGTGGGACACGGTCACCGGCGACAGCCGTGTCGTCATCGCGGTCATCGACACCGGCGTGGACTGGAACCACCCCGACCTCGTCGACCGCATCTTCATCAACGAGGATGAGGACTTCCTCACGGGCCGCGACGACGACGCCAATGGCTGTGTCGACGACATCGCCGGCTGCAACTTCGTCACACTCAGCACCGCCGACCCCTCGTGCGGGTACATCCTCGCGCCGCCCAACTGGCGCGCCATGGACGACGAGGGCCACGGCACCTTCGTCGCGGGCATCGCCGCCGCGAGTGGCGACAACGGCGAAGGCATCGCCGGCGTCGCCTGGGGAGCGCGGATCCTGCCCGTGAAGGTGCTGGACTGCACGGCGACGGGCCGCATCTCGGACGCGGTCGCGGGCATCCGCTACGCGGCGCGCATGGGCGCCCAGGTCATCAACATCTCGTTCGGCACGCCAAACGACTCCCCCGCCCTGCGCGAGGCAGTCGCCTTCGCGCAGGCGCAGGGCGCGGTCGTCGTCGCCTCGGCCGGCAACGATGGACGCAGCGGCGTCACCTTCCCGGCGCGCTACCCGGGGGTGCTCTCCGTCGCGGCGAGCGGCGAGCTGCCGCCCACGGTCGGGGGGGGGGAGTTCGACGCGTCCCGGGTGGACTACACCACGACGGCAGCGTTCGCCCGTTTCGGCGAGCCGGTCGACTTCCTCGCGCCGGGCGTCGGCCTGGTCAGCACGGTCCCGGTGGCGCTCTGCGAGCGAGGGCTGTGGACCTGCGTCGACGGCCCATACGCGATCGGCTCCGGCTCCTCGTATGCGACGCCGATCGTCGCGGGAGCCCTGGCGCTCGTCGCCGCCGCACACCCGGAGCGCAGCGCGGACTTCGCCGCCGGGCTCCTCCTGTCGACGCGCACGTTCCGGCCCGGCGAGGCGGGCGGGCTCGTCGATATCGCCGCCGCGGTCACGCGGGAGATCTTCAGCAGCGGTGTCCCGGGGACGGCCAGCGACGGCACCGATCCCGTCTTCGGGTCGCAGCCCGCCCTCCGGCCTCGCGACTGACCGCTGGCGCATGTCGAGACGCCCGGCCATCGTCAGCCCTCGGCCCCGAGGCGACGGCGCGCCTGCGCCCGCAGGTCGTACAGCGTCTGCAGCGCCGCCAGCGGCGTGAGCACGTCCGGGTCGAGGTCGGCCAGCGCCTGCAGCACCGCTTCGTCTTCGGCGGCGAGCAACGACATCTGGCGGTCGGGTGCGCGCCCCACCGTGGGCAGCGGGTCGACCGCCCCGGCCTCGAGGGCAGCGAGCAGTTCGCGGGCGCGCGAGACCACGGCGCGCGGCAACCCGGCGAGCGCCGCGACGTGCACCCCGTACGACCGGTCCGCCCCTCCGTCCACGATGCGGTGGAGGAACACCACCTCGCCGCCCTCCTCGCGCACCGCCACCGAGCGATTGGCGACGCGCGGCAGCGTGGCCGCCAGCGCGGTCAGTTCGTGGTAGTGGGTGGCAAAGAGCGTGCGCGGCGTGCCCTGCGGACGGTGGTGCAGGTACTCGATCACTGCCCGCGCAATAGCGAGCCCGTCGTAGGTCGACGTCCCCCGGCCGACCTCGTCGAGGATCACGAGCGACCGCTCCGTCGCGTTATGTAAGATTGTCGCCGTCTCCAGCATCTCCACCATGAACGTCGACTGCCCGGCGGCGATGTCGTCCTGCGCCCCTACCCGGCTGAAGATGCGGTCGACCATGCCAATCCGTGCGCGCGTGGCCGGGACGAACGAGCCACACTGCGCCAGCAGCACGACGAGTGCCGTCTGCCGGAGATAAGTGGACTTGCCGGCCATGTTCGGGCCGGTGAGCACCACGAGGTCAGGATGCCCGCCCTCGCTGCCCCCAGGGGACTCCGTGCCCCCGGCAGCGCCCAAGAACGTGTCGTTCGGTACGAACGTCCCCCGCGGCGCCTGGGCCTCCACCACGGGGTGGCGCCCGCCCTCGATCTCGATCGGACCGTCGTCGTGCAGCTGCGGCCGCACCCAGTTGCCGTCGGCCGCGGCCACGGCCAGCGCCGCCGCCACGTCAAAGCGCGCCACCCCCTCCGCCGCCCGCTCCACCGCCGTCCCCGCCGCAGCCACCTGCGCGCAGAGCCGCTCGACGACACCGCGTTCGGCCGTCTCCAGCAACTCCTTCGCACCGAGGATCTCCGCCTCCAGCGCTGACAGCGGGCCGAAGCGGAAGCGTTGCGCATTCGCGAGGGTCTGCCGCGCCTCGTAGTCCGGCGGCGCCTTCTCCGCCTGGGCGCGTGGGCACTCCAGGTAGTACCCGAACACGCGGTTGTAGCCGACCTTCAAACTGGCGATGCCGGTGCGCTCCCGCTCCGCCGCCTCCAGCCTCGCCAGCGCCGAGCGCGCGTCGGTCGTCAGCCCGCGCAGCCGGTCGATCTCGGCGTCGAATCCAGCGCGCACGGTAGGCGACTCGCCCACCTCCGCGGGGGCGTCATCCTCGAGCGCCGCCTCAATCGCCGCCGCTACCTCCTCGACGCCGCCGACGCCGGCCGCCGCGCGCAGTGCTGCTTCACCGGCGCGTCCCGCCGCCGCGCGCACCTCGGGCAGCCGCTCGAACCCGTGCCGCAACTGCACCAGGTGACGCGCATGCGCGGTCCCGGCGTGTACCCGCCCCAACAGGCGTTCCAGGTCAGGCACGCCCCGTAGCGCGGCTCTCAGCGCCTCTCGTGCCATCGTCGCGTCGACGAACGCCGCCACATCGTCCAGGCGAGCCTCTGCGTCCGCCGCGCGGCGCAACGGACGTCCGAGGTGCAGCCGCAGCAGACGTGCCCCCATCGGCGTCAGCGTCCGGTCGAGCACCCCCACGAGCGAGGCCTCCGTGCTTCCCGCCCCGAGCCGGCCCGGCGCCTCAAACAACTCCAGGTTCCGCCGCGTCTGCGGGTCCAGGTAGACCACCTCAGTGGCACGGACGGCACGCGGCGCTCGGAGGTGCGGCAACGCCTGCGGCCACATCTCCTCCAGGTAGCCGACGAGCGCCCCGGCAGCCCCCGTCGCCGCCTCCAGCCCCTCGAGCCCGAAGCCGTCGAGACTCGTGACGTGCAGCCGCTCCGCGAGGCGTGCCGCACCACGTTCGACGAGGAACTCACGTGCCGGTCGCGCCGTCAGCATCACGTCTCCCGCCGCTGCGGGCGGACGCGGCACCTCGACGCCCTCCGGCACCACGGCCTCACGCGGCCGCAGGCGCGTCCATTCGCCCGCGAGGGCGTCCGCGTCGACGACCTGCAGCTCGAGTTCGCCGGTCGTCACGTCGCACGCGGCCAGCGCCCAGCGCCCCCCCGGAGCACCTGCGACGGCGACGAGCCAGTTGTGGCCGCGCTCGGCGAGCAGTTCGCCCCGGTCGACCGTCCCCGGCGTGACGACGCGCGTGACGCGCCGCTGGACGAGCCCCGGCTCGCCCCCCTTCGACGGCGGCAGGCTCACCTGCTCTCCGATCGCCACGCGGTAGCCCGCGGCGACGAGCTGGTCCAGGTAACGGTCGAGCTGGTGGTAGGGGATCCCGGCAAGCGGGATGCGTCCGTCGTCCTTCCCCATGGGGCGGGAGGTGAGCGCGATCCCGAGAACGCGCGCGGCGATCTCGGCGTCCTCGTCGAACGTCTCGTAGAAGTCGCCCATCCGGAACAGCAGGAGCGCGTCCGGGTGCTGGGCCTTCAGGTCCAGGAACTGCTGGCGGGCCGGAGTGGCCAGGGCGTGGGCCCTCTCGCGGGGAGACGCGGGACGGTCAGGGATCGGCTGCAGCCCAGTCTAGGGGCGCCCTCCCGCCCCCTCAAGGCGCACACGCCCGGCGCGTGAGGGCGGCGCGTGGTCCTCGGCTACTCGCGTGGCTCCTCGCGCCGGCCGTCGCGGTGCCTGGCCCCCCCGTCGAAGAGGGTCACGGCGGCGGCGGCCAGCATGGCGGTGAGCCCGAGGGGGCGGAAGAACGCGCAGTCGAGTGCGCCCGCCGCGCAGCCCGCGAACGAGATCACTCCGACTCCGACCAGCGCAAGCCAGATGCGCGTCAGCGGGAGGGTCTGCATACCGGGCCTCCTTCGCCGCCAGCGTACCGCGCCACGGGAGGACTGGCCGGGCCCCGGGAGCCTTAGCCGAGCGGGACTACCGCTGGCTTCGGCGCCTTCGCCTGCTTCGCCATGGCGTCCGGGGCGACCTCCAGGCAGGCGCCGCAGCGGATGCACGCCTCGTCCACCACGCGACGCCGCCCCGGGTCGCCCTGGATCGCCGCCGTCGGGCAGATCTCGGCGGCGGCGCGGAGCTGGCGCTCGTTGCGCTGATCCGCCACCACCACCTCGTACAGCCCCTTCACGGAGAGCGTCGGGTCGACGCCCAGGACGGCCGCCTCGTAGTCGTCGTGGAAGTGCTGGAGCATGTTGCGCGTGATCTTGGGGCTGAACTGCCCGTGCACGCAGTTGGAGAACTGCAGCGTGCGGTCGATCAGCTTCAGGTTCGGCTCGTCCTCGCGCCGGCCGTCTCCGTCGATGACGCGGCGGAGGATCTCCGTCTGGCGCTGGTTCCCGCGCTGGCAGGTCGTGCAGCGTCCGCACGACTCGTCCTCCACGAAGGTGGAGAACATCTCCGCCAGGACGAGCACGCTGGTGCGATCGCTGCAGAAGACGATGCCGCCGCCGCCCATGATCGCGTCCCACGGGGTGAACGAGTCGGGCTGCAGGATCAGCGCTGACAGTGCACGCGCCGGGAGCAGTGAGCCAAGCGGGCCCCCCGACT
>JAQCJS010000093.1 GCA_027592975.1 Chloroflexota bacterium | reverse complement strand
AACTACCGCGTGGGTTCGCTGGTCTTCGGCGGCGGGCATGTCGTTCTGCCGCTGCTGCAGACGGAGGTCGTCCCCACCGGCTGGGTCGCGGCCGACGCCTTCATCGCCGGGTACGGCGCGGCGCAGGCCGTCCCCGGCCCGCTGTTCACGTTCGCCGCCTTCCTGGGCGCGGCGCAGGGGCCGAGCCCCAGCGGCTGGCTGGGCGCGATGGTCGCGCTGGGCGCGATCTACGTGCCCTCGTTCCTGCTCGTATGGGGTGCGCTGCCGTTCTGGGACCGCGTGCGCACCATCGGCTCGTTCCAGGCGGCGCTGCGAGGCATGGGCGCGGCGGTCGTCGGCATCCTGCTCGCCGCGCTCTACGACCCCGTCTGGACCAGCGCGATCCTCGGGCCTCGCGACTTCGCGCTCGCGGTCGTGTGCTTCGGGATGCTCGCGGTGTGGCGCGTCCCGTCGTGGGCGGTCGTGGTGGTCGCGGCGGCCGGGGGTATGGTGCTGGCGCTGTAGGCAGCCGAGCGCTGCGGGACGAGGGGCCTCGGTGCTAGCGGGCGGTGCAGCCCAGTGCGCCGTCGTTCCAGCAGAACGTGCTGAACGCCCAATCCATCAGCGCCGTGGTGTCCGTGCTCCGGCGCGTGGCGTCCAGCACAACCACGATCACACGGTGCCCGTTGCGCGTGGCGGAGGCGGACAGCGTGGGGCCCGCCTCCTCCGTGAATCCGCTCTTCACGCCGTCCGCGCCGTCATAGGTGAAGGCCCACGGGTTCGTGTTCCAGACCTCGATCTCGCGCGACCCTTTCGCGTGGTGCACCTCGGCTCGCGCGACCTACGCGAACAGCGGCTGCCGGAGCGCGTACCGCGACATCATGGCCATGTCGTACGCGGTGGAGAGGTGCGTCGGCCCGCCCAGCCCGTGCGGGTCGATGAAGTGCGTGTCGAAGAGGCCCAGGCTCTCCATGAAGGTGTTGAGCTCCTTCACGAAGGCAGCGTCCACACCCGAGACCGCGCGCCCGATGGCGATCGACGCGTCCGCGCCGGAGGGCAGCATCATCCCGTAGATCAGGTCGCGCACCGTGAAGCGGTCGCCGCGCCGCAATCCCATCACGCTCGCGTCGTCCAGCCCGGGATCGTCGTAGTCGAAGTCTACCGTGACCCAGTCATCCAGCCGCCCCCGGTCAATGGTCAGCGCCGCAGTCGCGATCTTGGTGAGGCTGGCGGGCTGGATGCGCGTGCGGCCGTTGATCTCGTAGAGCACCGCGCCGGTGGCGTCGTCCACCACGATCGCGGCGCGCGCGCTGATCGAGGGCGCGGCGACGGCGACGGGCTGGCGTGGTGCGACGCCGCTGGGCGGCGGGACCAAGTACGTCTGGCGTGGGGTGGGCGTGGAGGCCGCTACCGACGGTTGGGCGAGCGCGCTACCGTTCGCGCGCACCTCGGTGGCGGACACATCGCCGCTGCACCCGGAGAGGACGGCCAGGGACACGGCTGCCAGGAGCAGCGCGAGTGACCGGGTGACTGGGCTGCGCCGGGGGGAGGCGGGCAGCGAGGCCGTGTGCGCTGTCATCGGATGACGACGCCTCCATCAGATCCACCCCGCCGGTGACGCCCAGAACGTTACCGGACGGTTCCGCCCCCGTCCACCGCGCCGGGGCCGGCTACGCGACCGGCCACTCGAGCAGGCGGTCTGCCTGGTCCCAGAACATCCACTCGTACCGCAGCGAGCGGTGGAACCAGCGCCGCATCCGGTCGCGCTCCGCCTCGTCCGCCCCCTCCGCGAGGGTGTCGATGAGCGCGATCTGCCGGTCGACAGCCCGCCCGAACTCGGGCGAGGCGTAAGCCGCGACCCACGTTGCGTACAGCTCGTGCGGCGGAGGCGCCGCCGCCAGCCGCAGGCCGATGCGCCGGTACACCCAGTAACACGGCAGCACCCCGGCGATCACCTCGCCCAGCGTCCCGTGCCCCGCGATCGCGCGCATGTGGTCAAGGTAGGCGACGGTGACGGGGCCGGGCTCCTGCGCGCGCACCGCCTCCACGTCCAGCCCCAGCCGGGGCGCGAACTCGCCGTGCAGCGCCAGCTCCACGGTCTTCACGTTCGCCGCCTCGCCCGTCAGGAACGCGTGCATGACCGGGTCGTCCGCCAGTGTCGCCGCGCGTTCCAGCACCCCGGCGAATCCGTCCAGGTAGTGGACGTCCTGCGCGATGAAGTACGCGAAGCGCTCCTGCTCGAGCCGCCCCTCGGCCAGCGCCGCGAGGAACGGCAGCGCGTAGATGGCGTCCCACGTCTCCTGCGTTGCCCCGTCCAGTGCGGTGTGGAAGGGTTCAGGGCTCATGCTCGTGCTCCCGCCGTGCTGCTCGTGCTGGTACCGCCCGCGCGCAGCGCGCGCATCACGGACGCCTCGATCGCGATGAACGCGGGCGCGCTGAAGTCGTCCAGCCGGCGCGGGCGGGGCAGCGGGACGTCGATCGTCGCCGCGACGGCGGCCGGCCGCGGCGTCAGCACCACCACCCGATCGGACAGCAGCACCGCCTCGCGCACGTCGTGCGTGACCAGGAGCACCGTCCACCCGAACTCGTTGGACATCCCGGCGAGCCACTCCTGCATCTCCATGCGCGTCAGCGCGTCCAGCGCGCCGAAGGGCTCGTCCAGCAGCAGGATCGGGCGATCCTGTACCACGGTGCGGAGCAGCGCCGCGCGCTGGCGCATCCCGCCCGAGAGCATGTACGGATACGCGCGTTCGAACCCCGCGAGTCCGAAGCGCGCGAACAGCGCGCCCGCGCGGTGCCGCGCCTCCTCGCGAGGCACCCCCTGGATCTCGAGGCCGAGCGTGGTGTTGTCCAGAATGCGCCGCCAGGGGAACAGCAGATCCTGCTGAGGCATGTAGGCGCACGCCTCCACATGACCGTTCACCACCGCGCCGCTCACGCGCACCTCGCCCGCGTCGGGCTCCTCCAGGCCCGCGATGATGTTGAAGAGCGTGCTCTTGCCGCTGCCGCTCGGCCCGATCACGGAGACGAACTCGCCCGCGTGGGCCTCGATCGCGATGCCGCGCAGGACGTCCACGGTGCGCCCGTCCTGCACGAAGCGCTTCTCGATGCCGCTGACCGCCAGTCGCGGAGGCTGTCCTGTCATCGGGACGCCTCGTCGCTGCCGGTGCGGGCGGCGCGCGCGGCGGCGTGCCACGGGATCGTCGCGCGCTCCACCACGTACGTGGCGAGGAACAGCGTGATGCTGATGAGGGCAGTCACGACCACCGCGGCCATCACCAGGTCCGTGCGGAACGCGTTCTGCTGCATCTGCATGAAGATGCCCAGCCCGCGCTTCGCCCCCACGTACTCCGCGAAGATCGCGCCCACCACCGCGTAGGTAATCGCGATGCGCAGCCCGGAGAAGAACAAGGGCAGCGCGCCCGGCACACGCACCAGCCGGAACACCTGCCACCTTGATGCGCCCATGGAGCGCAGCAGGTTGGCGGCGGCGCGCTCGGTCGCCGCGAAGCCGTCCACCCAGCCGACCGTGATCGGGAAGAACGTCACCAGCGCCACAACCAGCGCCTTCGGCAGGATGCCGAAGCCGAACCAGAGCACCAGCAGCGGTGCCACGGCGATCACCGGGATCGCCTGCGAGGCGACGAGCGCGGGGTACAGCGCCCGCCGCACGGCCGAGGAGAAGTCGATCGCGGTGGCGGCCGCCGTGCCCGCGACGATCGCGAGCGAGAAGCCGATCGCCGCCTCCGCCAGCGTGGGCAGCGTGTGCGACCAGATCAACTCGCGAAACGCCCAGCCCTGCTCCGCCACGCGGCTCGGCGCCGGCAGCACCTGCGGTCGCACGCCGGAGGCGCGCACGTACGTCTCCCACACGAGGAGGATCACCGCCGCCAACAGCAGCGCCGGGAGCACTCGGGCGATCGAGGTGCGCGTCATGGACAAGGGGGCGGCGCGCTACAGCAGGTCGTTGGTGAAGTACGCGGACCAGTCCGGCTCCTTCGCCAGCGCCTTGCCCTGCGCGTCCACCAGCGTGCCCGTCTCGTAGAGGAACTTCGAGTACGCCTTCCACTGCTCCAGCGTCTGCGTGCCGAACTTGCCCTGCCGGTCCAGGTAGAACCGCTCGGCCAGCATCTTCGCGCTGCGCTCCACCAGCTCCGTCTCTGTGAACGCGTCCTTGTTCGCCGCGATCAGGTGCTTCGCGCCCTCCTGCGGCTCTTTCGCTGCCAGCTCGAACCCGCGCACCGTCGTCCGCACGAAGCGCTGCGCGAGGTCGCGATGGCCCGCGATCCACTCCTCGTTCCCCGCGAGCACCACCTGGTAGAAGTCCGGGAAGCCGTAGTCCGTGTACGCGAAGGTGCGCAGCTCCTGCTGGTGCAGTTCCGCCTCGATGCCCTCCCACGTGACGAAGGGAACCGTGAAGTCCGCGGCGCCCGCGTAGAGCGCCTCGTAGGCCGCCGTCTTCAGCGTCACCACCTCGAACTTGCCGGTGCCGCCGGCGGTGCGGATCACGTGCTGCAGCATGGGCACCTCGTACGGCAGGCCGAAGCCGGCGTACGTCTTGCCGTCCAGATCCTTCGGCGTGCGGATGTCGGTGCGGTTAGCCTTCACCGCGATCGCCGTCGCGATGTGCTGAAGGATCGCCATCGCCGATACCACCGGTAGCCCCGAGGTGCGCGCGAAGACCAGCGAGTCCTGGAACGCGATCCCGAACTCCGCCTGTCCCGCGCCGATCAGTGTCTCGGCCGCGGTGCCGGAGTACGGCAGGATCTCCAGCCGGATGCCGGCGTCGCGGTACCACCCCATCCGGTCGGCGACGAAGAAGCCCGTGTGGTTCGTGTTGGGCGTCCAGTCCAGCGCCAGCCGGACGCGATCGAGGCGCACCCGGTCACCCTCCGGCCGTGGCGCGCAGCCGATCGCGGCGAGCCCCGCCGCGCCCAGGCCCGCGACCCCCAGCGAGATCGCGGAGCGCCGGGACCACTGGTGCGTTCGGTTCATTCCGGACTCCTTTTGCCTGCTCACGTTGCTGATCCCTCCGCACCCTCGTCCAGGGCGCGCACGTACTCGTCGATGGCAGCGCGCACGTCGGGCGCGCCGAGGATGCCGGAGACCACCGCGACGCCCGCCGCGCCCGCCTGCAGGCAGTCCGCCACCTGCGCCGGGCCGATGCCGCCGATCGCGAAGACCGGCAGCGAGGTGCTCCGCGCGACCTCGCCCAGCGCGTCGAGTCCCACGCCCTCGCCCGGCTTCGACCCCGGTGCGAACACCGCGCCGAACAGGACCAGGTCTGCGCCCGCGTCCTCGGCGTGTCGTGCGGCGTCCACGGAATGCACGGCGGCGCTCCGAAAGGCCAGCGGGTGCGGTTTCGGCGGGTAAGGGATGTCCGCCTCCGGCCAGTGCACGCCCGTATAGCCCAGGCGCTCCGCCAGCGCGGCCGATCCGTTCAGCAGCAGCGGCACGGTGCGCGGCACGGCGTCCCGCGCCCGCGCCGCCAGC
>JAQCJS010000092.1 GCA_027592975.1 Chloroflexota bacterium | reverse complement strand
CGATGGCACCGATCTCCAGGCGCGCGCACTCTTCCTCGAGGGTCGTGCGGGCGGCAGCCCGGTCCGACTCCTCGTGGGGAAGGAACACCATCGCGACCGCCAGGTCGTCGGCCGCGACCTCCGCGCCGATGCGCTGGAGTTCGTCCTGGAGGAGCTCGTAGGGGATCTGAATCGTGACGCCGGTGCCGTCGCCGGTCAGGGGGTCGGCGTTGACGGCGCCGCGGTGGGTGAGCGCATCCACTGCGCGGACAGCCATCTCAACGACGCGCCGGGTGCGGTTGCCGGACGACTCCGCGACGAAGCCCGTACCACAGGCGTCATGCGCGTCCTCCGGCGTGACCAGGTACCGCATCGCCTCGGCTGTCCGAGGGGATGTCGCAGAAGAGGACGCAGAGCCCGACTTCACAGAAGCGGCGGACTGCTCCGACGCCAGCAAGGGGTGAAGGATCGGGGTCTCGGTAGGCCTCACGGAGGGGTCCTCTACTGGTCGGGATTCCCCATCAGGGGAACAGAGACTCTAGCGCAGCCCGCAACGGCCAGCGGCAAGATGGTTTGCGCGATTTGTCACAAGCTGCCCGCACTATACCCGATCCGTTCCGGCTTGCACACGTCTTCATAACAAACAGGCAACCGAGGATCCGCAAGATTCGCACACTCGTGCGAGGGGCATTTCGGCGTCGGGCGAGGCGTTCGCCGAGGCGGGGATCAGCCCAGTTCCACCTCGGGGCGTTCCTCCCAGAGGACGTTCGTCCCGACGAGGCGTTCGAGCGTCCCCTCGTCGATGCCGAGCACCTCGCGCAGCACCTCGCGGCTGTGCTCGCCCATGTCTGGCGAGGTACCGCGGATGCCCGCGGGTGTGCGCGACAGCTTCAGCGGGCTGTTCGTCAGTTTCACGTTCCCGAAGGTGTGATGCGGCACATCCACCAGCATCTCTCGCACCGCCACCTGCTCCATCGCCGCGACCTCCGGGATCGTGTTCAGCGGCCCGCAGGGGATACTGAACCGATCGAGGCCCGCCACCCACTCAGCGGTCGTCCGGCGGAGGAACGCCTCCTGCAACAGCGGCTCCAGCTCCGCGTGGTTGCGCGAGCGCGCCGCCGCGGAGTGGAAGCGCTCGTCATCGATCAGCTCAGTCACGCCGAGCTCGGAGCAGAGCAGGGCCCACTGGTTGGGCACGCCCCAGGCGAGCGCCAGCACCATCCAGCCATCCGCCGTCCGGAACGCCTGGAACGGCACCGCCGAGGGGTGCCGCGTCCCGAGGCGCTGTGGTTCCTCGCCGGTGAGGTGATACCGCATGTAAGCGTTCTCCTGGATCGCGATCTGGCAGTCCAGCATCGAGATGTCCAGCATCTGACCGAGTCCAGAGCGCTCGCGTTCCTGTAACGCCGCGAGGATGCCGACGGCGCAGTAGAGGCCGGCAGCCACGTCGCCCAGCGACAGCCCGGGGCGCGCCGGGTCGCCGTCCGGGTAGCCGGTGACCGACATCACTCCGCCCGCGCCCTGCACGATCACGTCGAGCGCGGGCCTCGTCCGCATCGGCCCCGTCTGCCCGTAGCCGGAAATCGCGGCGTAGATCAGTCGTGGGTTCTCCTGCGAGAGCGCGTCGTAGCCGAGGCCCAGCGCGTCCATCTTGCCGGGCGTGTAGTTCTCCACGACAACATCCGCCTCCCGCACGAGGCGGAGGAAGAGGTCCTTGCCCTCGTCCGTCGTGAGGTCGATCGCGACCGAGCGCTTGCCGCGGTTCACGGAGAAGAAGTAGCCCGACTCGCCCTCGATGATCGGGCCGGTCGTGCGAGAGACGTCGCCGTAGGGCGGACGCTCCACCTTGATCACGTCCGCGCCGAGGTCGGCGAGCAGCGCGCCAGCCCACGGGCCCTGCGCTCCCTCTGTCACGTCAATGACGCGGATGCCTTCGAGTGGTCCACCCATGAGAAGCCCCCTCTGTGCCCGAGGCGCGATCCGGCCCCGGCGGGAAGTGGTGCGGGCGGCGGGACGCGCGAGACGAGGTCGCGGGGCGGGCCGTCTGAGCGCAGAAGATAGCAGAGCGCGCCGTTGAGCGCGGCTCCGCGATGGTGATGGGGGTGCGAGCGGGCGGCGGGGGCCTGCGAGCGCTACGGGAGCGCGAGGCGTGCGTCGGTGGAGGGGCGGATCAGGTGGAACTCTGACACCGTGCCGGACTGGAACGGGGTCGGCTGCCCGACCAGGACGCCTTCGTCGATGCGGCCGTAGACGAGCACGAAGCGGACGGACTCACCGGCGTCGGGGCAGCCGTCACGCATGTCCGAGGAGTATACGCTCATCGCGTAGAAGCCGACCTCGCCGGCGCCCAGCGGGGCGACCTCGGCGGAGCCGCAGACGACACCGGACTCCGAGACAGCGCGGATGCGCTGCGCCAGCGGGGTGCCCTGCTCCGGGACGACGAAGCCGTGGAAGACAGCGCCCGGCTCCCCGGCCGAAGCCGAGGAACCGAGCGTTGAGGTTCCCAGCAGTGCTGAGGACACCAAGAGGCCGAGGGCGAGCAGGGACGCCATGACAGTCTTTCGACCCGTGAAGCGCATGCTGCTCATCCTCGTCACTCCCTGTGTTCCTTAGCGGCGGGTCGCGGTGCGGGCGCCGGCGACCATGGTCACCGCGAACACACCGAGGACCAGCACCAGCGCCATGGAGGTGCCGGTGGTGCCGAAGAGGCCGGCGTTACCGGTCTTCGCGGGGGCGGGGGCCGGCGGATTGGTTGTGCCACCAGCCGCAACGGTCAGCGCGAGGCCCGGGGGGGCCGGGAACTGGCCACCCTGGAAGGTGACGCTCTGCGTGGCAGCCTTGCCGTCAAGGTTGAAGGTGATCTTGTCACCGTTGGCGACGTTGGCGGCGCCACCGGCCTGGATGTCGATCGACCAGTTGCCGGAGGCGTCAACAGTCGCCTTGCCGACAGAAGCCGTGCCCTTGAAGGCCTCGACGGCCTGGGCAGCCTTGAGGCCGGAACCGTACGCCTTGTACGGCAGCGCGGCCTGGGCGAAAGCGGTGCTGAGGGCAACGGTGCTCATGAGCATGAGCGCCGCGACCGCGGCAACGCCGACCATCGCGAACTTACGAATCATTGGGTACTCCGTCTGTAATCGCGGATGAGATGGAGCCCGGGCCAGGGCTTGACGCCCTGACCCAGACCCCCGACCCGGACTCGCAAGCGAGCCCGGACGCTCGTTACTTACCGACGACCGTCACGGCGGTGACGCCGATGAAGCCGTTCGGGAACGCAGCATTGAAGGCGTCGTTCACGAAGCCACCGTTGACGATGTAGAGGACGAAGACACCATTGGAGTCCTGCGCCCACACACCGGTGCCGTTGCCGGCGGTGACAGCGCCCTCAAGCTGGCCAACCGAGCCGCCGTTGAAGACAGCCTGGGCCAGACTGGAGGCCGAGTAGACCGGGGCGGTGGCGAAGCCACCGGCACCGGTCGCCGGCGGGGTCACAACCCCACCACCAGCGCCGACCATGACCGAAGTGGCAACCTGCTGCGTGCCAGAGGCAGCACAGGTGGCGGCCGTGCCGGTCTCGTTGAAGTCGGACGAGACGATGACCGTGCCGGAGGCAGCGATCAGCGCAACCACCGCGGACGCCTTACCGTTGCTCGTCGTCGTGCAGGCGGTCGAGACCGCACCAGCGTTCGCCGACATGGTGAAGCGGATCGGGGTGCCGTCGGCAACAGCGTTGCCAGCGGCGTCCATGACACTCGCCGTGATGGCGGTGCCGGTGACCGTCGCCTCGACCTTGGACGGGCGGCCAGCCATCGAGATGGTCTGGGTCGCGTTGGCCATGGACGTGGTGACGTTCTGCGCCGTGAGCGTGGCCGTGCCGGCCGCGTCAAGCTGGTTGCCGCAGTACGTCAGCTGGATGATGCCGGCCTCAGTCGTCGCACCCGGAATCGGGGCGAGGGTAGCGGTGGTCGGCGAAACAGCCTTGGTGCTACCCGGGCAGGCCACGGAGTGGCCGTTCATGACGAAGCCCTTGTCAGCCGTGATCAGGATGACCTGGCCGTTCACGCCGAGGCCGGCGGCGTCAGACACCTTGACGGACAGGTTGGTCCCGGTCTGACCCGAGATGTAGCCCGGCGAGACGCTCGTGACCGTGGCCGCGACAGCGAGCGACTGCGGGGCGTTGATCACGGTCGTCGAAGCGGTCGTGCCCGTGGACGTAACCATGGGCATGGACAGCGTGCCGACCACGTTCAGCGTGGACACAGTCGCGATGATCGTGTCGGTCGCGGCAACGCCGCCAGCACCACGGTACGTCTGCGCTGCGTTACCGGTCGTTGCGGACGTGATGGACGTCCCCGTCTTCGCGGAGCCGGTCGAAACCTTACCGAGCGAAACCGTCCACGCGACCGGCGTGTTGGTCACGATCGCGGAGTTGGCGTCGCGCAGCTGAGCGGTCACGCTGGTCGAAATGGTGCCGTCCGCGGGGACCGAGGGCGCCGGAGCGCTCAGGGTCAGGGTGTACGGAGCCGTGAGCGCGCCCGTCTGCGTGATGGTCCCCAGCGTGACCGCCGCCGCAGCGCCGATCTTGATGGTGATCACACCAGTCGTGGACGTGTTGGTCAGCGGCACAACCGCCAGACCAGCCCACGTCACCGTCTCAGCAGCACCGTTGTTGGCAGTGGTGGTGTACGTGATCGTGGAGCCGTCAGAGGCCAGCGTACCAACGGCACCGACGCCGAACAGGTTGGCCGTGGCACTACCGGTCGCGGTGCCCTGAGCCGAGATACGGTACCCCGCCGGCGCGGTCACGATGACCGTGGTGCCAGACGGGATGTCCGTGGCGGCCGTAGCAGCGGTCAGGACCGGCTGCACCGCCAGAGCGGTACCGGTGTTGTTACCGTTGTTGACGTTCGTGATGTTCGAGATGGTGACAGTGCCCAGCGTCGTCACGGAGTTCGCTGCCTCAGCGGTGCCCTGACCGACGAGGAGCGAGAGGCCCATCGCAGCGGTCACGGCGACCGCTGCGAGCGGTGCACCAATCTTCTTGAGAGTAGACAAACTAAGTCCTCCTGGACTGTTCAGACTTTCAGCGGACAGTGAATGTTTCGCTCTCCAGCCTCCTTCGTAACTGGCGGAGAGTTCGGGTCCGGCGCCGGCGTAACTGATGCCGCCGCTCGAGCGAGACGCCACCAACTCAGTTCCCAACACACCGGTCACCCGGGGTGGGGGGCCCGTCGCTTCGCCACGAACTTCCTCGTTCGGCCGTACGCGAGGTCCGCGCACGTCCGTGCATGGTATGGGGGCGCCGCGCAAGGCGACACCCTTTCCGTGCACGAAAGCCAGAACGCCCGGGATCAGCGCGGGGTTAACCCCGGATCCCGAATCGCCCCAACATCGCCTCGTTTTCGCGTCAATCGGGCCGAAATGGCCCGGCACAGGGCTTACAACGACGCCGAACCGCCCCCGTTCCGGATCATCCGCCTACGCAAATAAACCGTGCAGCCTCGGCGCGGGCGGGCGCGCGGGACGGCGCGCGGGGGAGGCA
>JAQCJS010000091.1 GCA_027592975.1 Chloroflexota bacterium | reverse complement strand
CGCTCGCGGCCGCGCGCGCCGCCGTGTCCAGCAGCCCCAGCGGCAGCCGTCCCCCGAGGTGGACGAGGAGCCACAGGGCGAGGTAGTGCGCCATCAGCGGCTCCCGCGCGCTGCCGCATCGGCCGGCCACAGGTTGCGGAAGATGTACCACTGCGCGGGATCGCGCCGCACGGCCGCCTCGAAGTGGGTGAAGACCGCTTGCATCAGCGCCTGCGCGTCCGCAGCCTCATCACCGCTCAGTGTGAAGGCGATCGGTGTCGCCTCCACGCGCACGGCCTCCTCCCACGGCGTGTCGCGCGGCACCAGGCCCGCCACCACGCTGGCGCCCGTGCGCAGCGCCAGCCGCGCAGGCCCGTCCGAAACGGCGATCGATTCGCCGAAGAACGTGCCCCGCACGCCCGCCTCGAACGCCGGGATGTCGATGAGCACCGCGACGATGTGGTCGTTGCGGAGCGCGCGCAGCAGGCCGGGACCCATGCGGTCGGCCGGGATGATCGTCATGCCCAGGTGCTCGCGCGAGCCGATCACGAAGTCGTCCACGCGTTTGCTCGCGAACCGGTCGGCGATCGCCGCCACGCCGACGCCGTGCTGCGCGGCCAGCGCCGCGCCCAGATCCCAGTTCCCGTAGTGCAGCGTCATCGCCACCGTCCCGCGGCCCTTGCGCTCCCGCGCGATGTGCTCCCAGTCGTCCGACCGCACGCGAGCGCGCAGATCCTCGCGGCTGCTGCCGATCAGCCGGAAGAAGTCCACGAGGTAGACGAGGTAGTTCGCGAAGGAGGCGCGCGCGATCCGGCGCGCCGCAGCCTCGTCGCCGCCGGTGACGCGGAGCATGTTCTGGATGCAGCGCCGGCGTCCTCCGGCCCACGCGTAGTACGTGAGGGCACCCACCAGGCGAGCCAGGCCGTAGCCGAGACGCAACGGAACCACCCTGGTGAGGGTGGTTCCGATGACGAACGCGCAGTAGAGGAGCACGGCAGCCTTCTCCGCGGAGCCCGTGGCGGGCCCCTGTGGAGAGGGTATCGCGTGCGCTAGCCGGTGATAAACGCCTCCAGGCCGTCGCGGGCGTCCTCGTCCAGCATCTGGCGCGGCGGCGACTTCATGAAGTACGCGGAGGTCTCGTATAGCGGCCCGCCGATGCCGCGGTCGAGGCCGATCTTCGCCGCGCGGATGGCGTCGATCACCACACCGGCGGAGTTCGGCGAGTCCCACACCTCGAGCTTCGTCTCCAGCATCAGCGGGACGTCGCCGAAGGTCGTGCCCTCGATGCGGATGTGGCACCACTTGCGATCCTTCAGCCACGGCACGTAGTCGGAGGGGCCCACGTGCACGTCCGCGTCCGGCAGGTCGTACGCGATCTGGCTGGTGACGGCGTTGGTCTTGGAGATCTTCTTCGACTCCAGGCGCTCGCGCTCCAGCATGTTCATGAAGTCGGTGTTGCCACCGAAGTTCAACTGGTAGGTGCGGTCGATGCGCACACCGCGGTCCTGGAACAGGCGCACGAGGACGCGGTGAAGGATCGTCGCGCCGACCTGCGACTTGATGTCGTCACCGACGATCGGCAGGCCCTTCTCCTTGAACCGGTTGGCCCAATACTCCTCGCGCGCGATGAAGACCGGGATACAGTTCACCATCGCGCAGCCGGCCTCGAGGATCTGCTCCACGTACCACTTGGTCGCCATCTCGGATCCTACCGGGAGGTAGTTGATCACGACGTCGGTCTTGGTGTCCTTCAGGATCTTCACAATGTCCGCGGTCTGGCCGGGGGCCTTCGTGATCACCTCGGACAGGTACTTGCCCAGGCCGTCGTGGGTCATGCCGCGGGTGACCGTGATGCCGGTAGAGGGCACGTCCGTGAACTTCACGGTGTTGTTCTGGCCGCTGAAGATCGCCTCGTTGAGGTCCTTACCGACCTTCTCGATGTCCACGTCGAAGGCCGCGGTGAAGTTGATGTCGCGGATGTGGTAGCCGCCCAGCACCGGGTGCATCAGGCCGGGGATGACGTCCCCCGCCTCCGCGTTCTTGTAGTACTCCACGCCCTGGACGAGCGACGAGGCGCAGTTGCCCACGCCGATGATTGCCACGTTGATCTTGCCGGCCATCCCGTGTCCTCTCATCCCGCCGGACCCGGACGGGCGCGGCGCGGCTCCCCCGGAGCCTTCGATTGCATGTCGTCACGACCATCGTCCGAGGTTCATATCAATTCGTCCAATGGACGGATTCGATGAATCCGATTAGAATATTGGATGTGATGCCAGATCCCGGCCCATTCTACCCAAACCTCCCGGCGGACGGGCTCCCACCGGTGCCGTTCCCCTTCCACGCCCATCAGCTCGCCTACCTGCGCGAGGTGGAGCGCTCGCCCACGTTCACCGTGGCGGCGGAGCGCCTGGGCGTCAGCCAGCCCGCGCTCTCGCAAGCCCTTGCCACCATGGAGCGGCACCTGGCCATCCCGCTCTTCGAGCGCGACGGCCGACGCCGCGTGCTGACGGAGGCCGGTGTGGAGGTGGCGCGCTTCGCCTCCGAGGTCCTGGGCCGCGCCACGGAGTTGCGCTCCTGGATCGCGGCGCGGCAGCAGGGCGAGGCGGGGACGCTCGCGGTCGGGATGATCGATGCGGCGAGCCTGTACCTGCTCCCGGGCACCATCGGCGCGTTCCGGGAGGCGCACCCGGACGTCGACCTGCGCCTGCTCGTGGACACGTCCGAGGCGCTGATGGACCGACTGCGTCGCTTTGAGCTCGACCTTGCGTTCGTCATCGCTCCTGCGGGCGCGGACCTGGAGGCGGTGCCGGTGCGCACGGAGCTGCTGCACCTCTACGCGCCCGCCGCGGTGCCAGCGCGGACCGACGAGGTGGAGTGGGCGCTGTACCCGGCGGGCTCGCACACGCGCCTGCTCATCGATGAAGGACTGCGCCGCCTGGGGATGACCCCCCGGGTGATGCTGGAATCTTGCGGCAGGTCGTGGCGTTGGGCCTGGGCTGGAGCGTGCTGCCGGCCGCCGTCGCGGAAGAAGACGTGGCCGCCGGGCGCGCCGCGCGAGGGGAGCAGGTGGCGGAGCGCACGCTGCTGGGCGTCCGTCGCGCCGGTGCTGGGCCGGACGCGCGAGTGCAGGCCTTCCTGCGCCTCGCGCTGGCGCTGCCGGCATCGGATGCCGGGCGGACCGAGCCGGATACGCCTGCCCCTGAGTTGGGGTGACACGCAGACGCCGCCCGCAGGGCGGCGTCGACGGTGTCTTCTGCGCTATGGGGAGGACGGCGCTAGGAGTGCGCCTCGGTCTTACCGATCTTGAACATCTTGGTGCCGCACGTGGGGCACTTGCCCTGGGTGGCCGGCTTGCCGTTCTTCATCTGGATGGCGACCGGCTCGCTCATCTCGCGCTTCTCGCGGCACTTCAGGCAGTAGGCTTCCATTCATCCTCCGTGAGCGGCCCCTTCGCACGGGCGAGGGCAGGCCGGGTGGCGTTGCGTCCCGCAGCCCCAGCGTCCCCGCGCGGCTGCCTTCGCACTGCGTTTTGGCGTTCCTACGGTACGCGGGTCATACGTGTCAACGCGAATCCCCGTTACCGAGGCGCGATCGTATCAGGTGGGAAGACACGGAACGGGTGCCAGAGCCCCTCGGCCCCCTTCGGGCGGAGTAGTCCGATGAACGCTCCGTCCGGGCCGTAACAGCGCACCTGGGCGGCCTGGGCCAGCTCATCCTCTGCCAGGAGGCCGTCGAGGCGCAGAGAGAGTCCGTTTCTCACTCGTACGATTGTATCCTCGTCCATGCTCACGCGCGGCAGGTGAACGATGACGGCGTCCGGCGGCTGGAGGAGCCCCAGCAGGTCGCCCGCCTCCAGGCGTGCGACCGCCTGATCGAGGGGGACCGCCTCGTCGGCGGTGAACGGTCCGACCTGCGTCCGCCGGAGCGCGCCGATGGTGCCGCCCGTGCCGAGCGTCGCCCCGAGGTCGGGCGCGAGCGAGCGCACGTAGAACCCCTGCCCGCACCGGATGTCGAGGGTGAGCCGGGCGACCGTCCCCTCCTGCGCTAGCGCGATGATCTCGAGGTCGTACACGACGACGGGGCGCGCTTCCAGCGTGAGCGGGTCGCCTCGCCGCGCGGCCTTGTAGGCGGGCTCGCCGCCGCGCTTGATCGCGCTGTACGCCGGGGGCGTCTGCATGATCGTGCCGGTGAACGGAGCCAGGGCGGCGCGCACCGCATCCTCCGTCACGCCCGAGGCGTCGCGCTCCTCGGTCACCTGCCCCTCGATGTCGTACGTGTCTGTTTCGCGGCCCAGCAGGATCTCCGCGCGGTACCGCTTCCGCGCGCCCACCAGCTCGTCTACCAACCGCGTGGCGTCTCCAAGGGCGACGGGGAGCACCCCAGTCGCCAGCGGGTCGAGCGTGCCGGCGTGTCCGACGCGCTTCATATGCGCCGCACGCCGCACCTGCCGCACCACGTCGAACGAGGTGATCCCCTGGGGCTTGTCGATGTTCAGGAAGCCGCGCATCAGTCCTCGATCTCCGTGGACGCCGGACGGCGCAGGGGCATCGTTTCACAGCGCGTGCGGCTGCCGCCAGCAAGTGGCGGAACCACCGGGCGGTCAGCGTCGTTCACGAGAGACAAGACGTTGCTTGTGCGCGAGGAGCCTCACATGACCCCACACGTGATTCGCAGGATCGGGCTGGCGGCGCTGACCGCCGCCGCGCTGTTTGGCGCGGCACAGATCGTCTTGCTGCCCGCCTACGTCGCGGCCCAGACGCCCGAGGCCGTCCCGTCCGCAGCCGGGACGCTCTCCGCGACGGGGATCGCGGCCGGCGCGCTCATGATGTCGGTGGAGGAGCGTTCCACCGGTACGGACGTGCAGGCGGCGGTGCGGCGCGTGCAGGACCGCATCGCCAGGCTGCGCGCGGCACTGACAGCCGCGGGCATCCCGGATGACGCGATCACGCTGCAGGGGTTCAACGTGGGGCCATCCTACGGCTACCCCTATCCGATGCCCGTGGACGCGCCTCCGGGCGCCGGCATGGGGGCCTCCGAGCCGGCGATCGCACCGGCCCGGCCGGTCATGCCGCCGGAGCCGAGCGGGTACATGGTCAACGCGCAGCTGCTGGTGGACACCACCGGCCCGGAGCAACTGGCGACCGCGATGCGCATTGCGATCGAGGGCGGCGCGACGAACGTGAACTCGTTCGTGAAGGGCGGCCCCGGCAGCCCGACGCCTCCGGACTCCTCGAAGCTCGCGCCGGCGATTACGCAGGCGACCGAGCAGGCGCGAGTCATGGCGCAGGCGAGCGCGCAGGCGGCGGGGGTCACGCTCGGCGGCATCCACAGCGTCACGGTGCTCCCGGCCACGCCCTCGTTCAGCGGCGGCCCCGGGCCGGTCCCGACCGTGATGTGGCAGGTCCAGGTCCGGGTGACCTACCACCTGCAGTAGTCACCCGGCAGTAGTGTGGCCGGACACCAGATCGGCAGGTGAGGGTGAAGGGGATGGGCGTGAGCAGACAGTTCGTGCGGGTCGCTGTCGTGGCCGGGTGTGGGATG
>JAQCJS010000090.1 GCA_027592975.1 Chloroflexota bacterium | reverse complement strand
CCCGCCAGCCTGTTCGTGCCACGCAGACGCCCTGACCCCGGCGAGCGCTTCGTGCCTCGCCCGTGCCATTGCGATCTGCGCGACCGCAAGACTTCGTACGTACGAGGGGACGGAACTATGACAGCGGGGCCTCTGGAGGGAATCCGAGTCTTCGACATGACCATCTTCATGGTGGGCCCGTGGGCCTCCATGCAGCTGGGTGCACTCGGCGCGGACGTCGTCCACATCGAGCAGCCGGACATCGACTGGGCAACGCTGGGCGCCGGCGTCCCGCCGACGATCAACGGCACGTCGATCGGCTACATCTCCTGGAACATGAACAAGCGCGCGTTCTCGCTCGACATGAAGCTCGAGGAGTACCGCGGCCGCGCCTACGAGCTGCTCAAGACCTGCGACGTGTTCCTGGTGAACATGCGTCCCGGCGTCGCCGAGCGCCTGGGCGTGGGCTACGAGGACGTCCAGAAGATCAACCCGCGCATCGTCTACTGCACGGTCACCGGCTGGGGCACCACGGGCCCCATGGCGGACCTTCCCGGTGCGGACGGCCAGGTGCAGTACGTCACCGGCTTCGGCTCCCCCACGGGCGCAGAGGGCGGCGCGCCGGAGCTGTACCGCCACCTGACGCAGATGGACGGCACCACCGGCAACTACGCCGCGCAGGCAATTACCATGGCGCTGGTCGCGCGCGAGCGCACCGGCAAGGGCCAGCGCATCGACCTGTCCATGCTGCGCGCCGGCACCGCCCTGCAGTCCGCGCGCATCGCGCAGTACTTTGCCAGCGGCAAGGTCGCGGAGCGCCTGGGCGCCTCCGCCGCCGCCACCGCGCCGGACACGGCGTTCCTGTGCGAGGACAAGCTGTGGCTCGCCGTCTCCGCCACCTCCAGGGGTGAGTGGGCGACGCTCTGCGACGTCATCGGCAAGCCGGAGCTGAAGGACGACCCGCGCTTCGCCACCAACTCCGATCGCGTGGACAACCGCACGGAGCTCGAGGCGATCCTCGCGGAGGTCTTCGGCTCTCGCCCGCTGGATCACTGGCTGTTCTACATGCGCCGCGCGGGCTTGCCCTGCGGCTACCCGATGCGCTGGGACGTGCTGCGCAACCACGCGCAGGTCCTTGCCAACAAGTACCTGGTGGACGTGGACACGGCAGGATGGGGCGAGGTCACGACCGGTGGCCCGGCGTGGCACTTCAGCGACACCCCGGAGCGCTGGTTCGGGACGCCGTTCCCGGGTCAGCACGACGCCGAGATTCTCGCCGAGCTGGAGGCCGCCCGTGCCGCCCAGCCCGAGTCCGTGAAGCAGGGGAGCTAGGCGTGGCAGGTCCGCTGGATGGATTGAAGGTGATGGAAGTCGCGGAGGCCCTGGCCGGCCCGTACGCCGCGATGGCCCTGGGCGACGCCGGCGCCGACGTGACGAAGATCGAGTCGCTGGATGGCGATCGCACCCGCGAATGGGGCTCCAGGACGCGCGGCGACCTGGGCGCCGTCTTCGCTGGTCTCAACCGCAACAAGCGCTCCGTCGCGCTCGACCCGAGCACGCCGGAGGCCCGCGCGACCGCGCTCCGTCTCGCGAAGGACGCGGACGTGGTCATCGTGGATGTCGGGTGGGACGCCCGGATCGGCCTCACGTACGACGCCGTGAAGGAGATCAACCCGCGCGCCGTCTACCTCTCCATCTCGGAGTGGGGCGACAAAGGCCCGTGGGCCAACCAGCCGCCGTACGGCGAACTGGCCGCCCAGCTCGCCGCGGAGACCACGCTCTCCCTCGGCTACATCGGCGAGAAGCCGGTGCGCCAGGGCACGGACGTGGGGTCGATGTACGCGGGGATCTACGGGATCCAGGCGATCAACGCCGCCCTGATCGCGCGCGAGCGCACCGGCCGCGGCCAGCGCATCGATGTCTCGCTGTTCGGCGGCCTGATGGCGCTGCGCTCCACGCTGTGGGTCGCGCTGTCGAACCCGGACTTCTGGTGGGGCTTCCACCTGGACTCCTACATCAAGCCGCCGGACCACGGCTACGCCGCGGGCGACGGCCAGCGCGTCTTCTTCTCGCTGGCGCGCATGACGCCGGAGGAGCGCAACCAGCTGCACGAGGAGCTGGGTGGCCTGGACTGGCTGGAGGACGAGCCGCGCAAGCAGATGTTCCTGGAGGATCGCGGTGGCGGCGGCACGCGCTACGGCTACCTGATCACGGATCTCTGGGAGAAGGCGTTCTCCACGACTCCCGCCGATAGGCTCATCGAGATCGTCCGCCGCCTCGGCGGCTGGGCGTTCCCGCTGAACGACTACCAGACCCTGTTCGACTCCGACCAGGTCGCGGCCGTCGGGATGCTGGACGAGATGGAGTACCCGGGCCTGGGCAAGCGCAAGACCATGGTGCCGCCGTGGGAGTTCGCCGACACCGAGGCGAGCATCCGCCGCCCGCCGCCCGCCCTGGGCGAGCACACCGCGGAGGTCCTCGCGGAGATCGGGTAGCCGCCCCCCACCGGGCGCGCATCGCAAACAATCGCAAACAACAGCAGGGGTGGAGCCATGGGCTCCACCCCTGCTTCGTGTCAGCGCTAACGTGCAGCGATCAGCCGAGGTTCGTCACCAGGCTCCGCAGGTTGAAGCGCATCAGGTCCAGGTACGTGGTGACGTCCTCCGTGAACGTGTCCGAAAGGAGCATGCCGATCTTCACGTTGCGGTCGGCCGCGATCCGGTCGAGCACCGCGGTGTTGAATTGCGGCTCCCTGAACACCGCCGGGACACCGCTGGCGCGGAGCGCCTCATGGACCGCCACCACGTCCCGCGCGGACGGCTCCTGGCCCGTGGACTTCACGACGTACTCCAGCACCTCGAACTGGTAGCGGGCGGCGAAGTAGCGGAAGGCATCATGGAACACCACCAGCTTCCGGCGCTCCGGCGGGATGGAGGCCAGCCCCGCCCGGATCTCCTCGTCCAGCTTCCGGAGTTCGGCGCTGTACCGCTCCGCGTTCTTGCGATAGGTCGCCGCGCCCTGCGGGTCAAGATCCACCATGAAGTCGACGGTGAGCCGAACGAGACCGACGACGCGCATCGGATCCAGCCAGATATGGGGGTCGCCGCCGGTGAGGTCATGCACATGGTCGCCGTGATCCACGACCCGCTGGATCACGATCAACTCCAGCCCCTTCGCGTACTCCAGGATCGGGACCTTCGCCTCGTCGGCTGCAGCGAACCAACCACCGTCCTCCACAAACCGCTCGTGGCTGGCTCCCATGAGGATGAACGCGTCGCTGCGGGCCAGCCGGGCGATGTCTCGTGGCGCGGCATCCCACGTGTGGACGTCCGCCCCCAACGGCACCACCGACCAGGCACGCGCCCGATCGCCGGTCACGTTCTGCACGATGTCCGCGAGGATCGGGAAGCTCACCGCGACATCCATGCGATCCTCGTCCCCCGGTTCGGGAGGCGAGGAGCACCCGGGCAGCAACGCGAACAGCGCCAGGACAACGCTGCCTGACAGAGCCGCCGCACGCCCGCGACGGTGAATTGAGGGGCGCCAACCCATCTTCAGCCTCGATTCGATCCGTAGTGCCCCTGCGCCTTGTTGATACAACGTATCGATGATCCTATAGTCAGGCTCAATTGATATCCAGTCTCATTGGAAGGATCGCACTATGCCTCATTGGAGACGCCTGAGCGCCCTGCTCGCGCTGTCGTTCTCGCTGTTCGCGGCCGCCTGCTCCGGCGGCGCCGTCCAGCCGGGGCCGAGCGGCAGCACCGGAGCCGGCACCCCGGCCGCCCCGTCCACCCCCGCTCCGGCCACGAGCACCCCGGTCGCGGAGCACCAGGGGTACCTGCTGGTGCAGGATCTGGCCGCAGAGAAGTTGCTGGTCTACGCGCTGCCGAAGATGGATCTGGCCGCCTCGTTCGACCGGATGAAGATCTCGCCGCACGCTGGAACCATCGCGCTTCCGGACGGCCGGGTTCTCTTCGGCAACGACATCACGAAGGAGTTCATCGCGCTCCAGCTCAGCCCGAAGGGCAAGCCGGAGATCGTGGGCCGCGCGAAGATGGTCACCCCGCTCGCGTGGGGGAACGTGGACTCCGACCTGAAGTACTTCGTCGCCTCCGCGCTCACCCCGGACACGGAGATGGAGTCCGCCACCGTCGTTGACCTGAAGACGTACCAGTCCGCCTCGTTCCAGGTGGACACGAAGGGCAACGAACTGCACCCGTTCATCGTGGGTGACTCGCTGGTCGCCGCGATCAAGGGTGCGATCAACACCTACTCGCTGGCGGAGGTGATGCGCGGAGCCGCCGCGCCGAAGGTCATCTCCAGCACGCCCGTAGACGATGGTCTGCACGGCCCCGTGCAGGCAAAGGGCTCCACGCGGATCCACCTCACCACGCTGAAGGGTCTCGACTCGTTCGAGGTGAAGGGCACCGCCGTCACCACGTCCGGGCGCGTCGCGTGGGATGCGGACGGACGCACCGGCGGCCGTAACGGCCGCCCACGCCTCGCGTACGACGGGAACTTCGTCTACGGGCTGGCCGCCGCCACCGTGAAGGCGGAGGAGTGGGACAAGCGAGAGAACGACCTCCATATCGCTGACCTCAAGTCCGGCAAGGCGAAGCGGATGCCATTCATCAAGGGGAACGCGCCCCGCTTCGCGCTGTCCGTCCCGTACGCGGTCTTTGCGAACATCCATCCCGAGGGCGACTTCGTCCACCTGGTGGACGTGGATCCGAAGTCCGCGAAGTTCCAGCAGGTCGCGGGCCGGGTGAAGCTGGATCCGCTGGCGAACGGCCCCGTCGCCGGGAAGACCGCCGCCGGAACCGAGTCACGCGCGGTGGCGGTGACACCGGACGGGAAGTGGGCCTTCGTGAGCCACGGCGGGGAAGGCCTGATCTCCGTGATCGACACTAAGCAGCAGCAGGTCGTGCAGAAGTTGAAGGTGGAGACGCCCCTGAAGGGCGGCGGCTACCTGATCGCCGTCCAGCCGGGCTCGCCGCTGGTGGACCTGGGCGTCCGCTAGCGCGTTCGGCCGGGAGCCTGTTCCCCTCTGGGCGGGCTCCCGGCCACTCCGCTACGCCCGCGCGGCGTGGTGCTCGCGCACGGCGGGGAGGACGTCGGCCGCCAGGCGGCGCATCTGGTCCTCCACGTCCTTTGGGTCACAGGCCCAGTTGAACACGAACTCCGTGACGCCCAGGTCCACGTACGCGTTCATGCGGGCGATCACCTGCTGCGCGTTCCCCGCAAGGACGAGGTTGCGCATCACGTCCACGGTGGAGTTGTAGCCGCGCGCCTCGTTGATCGCCGCGACCTCCAGCGCCTCGGATCCGTCGCCGTCGCCCACGTTCGTCATCTCCACGATGCCGTAGATCAGGTCGTCGGGGGCGCCGCGCTCTTTCAGCGCCTCCTGCCCGCGTGCGTAGCCGCCCGGCGTCATGATGTACGGCAGCCAGCCGCGCCCGTGCTTCACCACGCGGTCGAACACGCGCTGCTGCTGAGGCGTGCGGCCGCCGCGAGCGCCTTTCAGGATCGGCATCGGCGACTGCACCGGC
>JAQCJS010000089.1 GCA_027592975.1 Chloroflexota bacterium | reverse complement strand
GCCAGCATCTTCGCGGCCTCGCGCATGCTGGCCATGCTCACGAAGATGCGCGAGGTGCCCCACCGTCACTTCGGTCTTCCCGGCACGATCCGCAACCACACCATGATCTACACGGTCGTCATTGCCATGGCGCTGACCATCTTGTTCGATCTCTCGCGCATCGCGGCGCTGGGCGCCACCTTCTACCTGATCATGGACATCGCGATCCACTGGGGCCTTCTTCGCCACCTCCGCGGCAAGGTCGAGGCGAATCGGGCCATCGTGGTCACCGCCATCGCGCTCGACGTGCTCGTGTTGGGTGCGTTCCTCTGGGTCAAAGCCACCGCGGATCCGCCGATCCTCATCGTGTCTGCGGCAAGCCTCGCCTTGATCGTGGCGGGCGAATGGTTCTTCATGCGGTCTCGACCCCGCGAGGATGGGAAGATGCGAGGCACGTCGTGACGATCGCGCGACAGCCTGATCATCGTTCCAATTGGTTCGAGGCATGACCGCTGCGGCGCGGCGCGCCCCGGAGGCAGCCAGTCTCCAGCGCAGACCTGCGGCGGGCGGCGGCACAGCGCTAGCTGATGCCGGAGCGCGACGTTCGCGAGGACGAGGTCCTGACGAGAGGCGAACAGGCCCCGGATCATCGCGGCCACCAGCTTCAGATACCCCCCGATTGCCCCTCCCATCGCTCGGCGAGAGGTTCAGGCGAGCAGCAAGCGCCGTCATTTCAAGCCGATCGGGATCTTGACGCCCCACAGCGCTGAGTGCTGACAGGACCACGGATGCCGTAGACTCCGGGCCACGCGATTCACCCGGGGGAGACGAGATGCAGGTCAGGAAAATCGCCGGCGCGCTGGGCGCGGAACTCAACGGGCTCGACCTCTCGAAACCGCTCTCGCCCGAAGCGGCCGCCGAGATCCGAGCGGCGTTCCTGGAGCACGGCGTCATCTTCGTGCGCGACCAACAGTTGAACTCCGCCCAGTTCCTCGCCTTCGCGAACGCGATGGGGCAGCCGGTCGAATACCCGTTCCTGAACGGACTCGGCGACTACCCGGAGATCATCGAAGTGAAGAAGCTGGAGCACGAGCGGGTCAACTTCGGCGGCATCTGGCACTCGGACACGACGTATCTCGATCCGCCGCCGATGGGCACGATGCTCCTCGCCCGCGAGATCCCGCCGTTTGGCGGCGATACGCTTTTCGCGAACCAGTACCTCGCGTACGAATCGCTCTCGCCGGGGATGCAGCGGCTGCTCGAGGGGCTGGTCGCGGTCAACACCTCCGCGAAGGCGGATGTGAGCAAGACGCGCGAAGACCGGCTCCGCAGCGACGGCAGCGAAGAGGCGCGGAAGCAGTTCGCCGCCGAGCACCCTGTGGTGCGCACCCATCCCGAGACCGGCCGCAGGGCGCTCTTCGTGAACATCGCGCACACCTCGCACTTCAAGGACATGACCGAGGAGGAGAGCGCGCCGATCCTCCAGTTCCTCCACCAGCACCAGGTGAAGCCGGAGTTCACCTGCCGGTTCGCGTGGGAAGTCGGCTCGCTGGCCTTCTGGGACAACCGCTCCACGCAGCACAACCCGGTGAACGACTATCACGGCTATCGGCGGGTCATGCACCGCATCACCCTCGGCGGCGACAAGCCGCTCTAGCGATCCGGCTTGATCCGCCCACCGCCAGCGCCGGTCAGAACCCCGACCGGGAGGGAACGGTCGGGCGGACCTGGCACCCGATCCCCGCGAACATCGACCAGCACCGGGTAGCCATCGAGCCCTGAGTTCGGACCGAACCGGTGAGGGCGTGTCCCATCCAGCCGCGACGCGGAGGAGACGGCGTTGCCGAACGCAAGCCGATCGCGCAGAGGAGCGCACACCGGGCAACGGTCTCGATCATGGGTTGGCATCCATGCGCGCCAGCACGCGTCGCCCTAGGGGCCGTCCCGTAGATTCTCGGCCAGCGAGTCGGCTGACCTGAGGCCTCCGAGGCGCGATCAGGGGGCGCTGATCCCGTCACAGTCCTATGTGCATGCGAGGCCCGAGTTCTGACAGTCCACTGGGTCCGGGGTCGCGACCGGCGCGTGGCGAGCGCAGTCCGCTGCCCTCCATGGCCGGGGAGATCAGCGCCGCCACATCTCGCCGCGGCTGTCCGGCAGCGCGATGGCCGCGATACCTTCTGCCACACACGTCTCTAGGAGCGCTGGATCAGTGGTCGCCAGCGCCGCATTCATACGGCGCGCCGTCTCGGCCGCGACGCAGTCCGCAAGGCTGATCGCGCGATCGCGACGTTGGTAGTGGCGTGCTCGCAACAGTCCTGCTCGCGCGTCGGGGAACCGAGCATGTGGAGGCTGCGGAGCTGGCGGCGATCGGCCGCTATGCCCCCCGCTGAACCTGCGCGACGTGGTCCTCACGCCGGCGCCCTGAGTTCTGACAGAGCCGCCGGACGGGTGTGGGCTCGGCGGCTTCGCATCTGCCATTCGCGTCAATTGCGCGCGAGGCACCGCGTGGCGTGCGCGTATTCACGGTCGTCGGCGCGCAGTCGGTATACTTCAGCGACCACGCGCCTAGGGGGTACCGATGTTTTTGATCGCCGTCATCAAGCAGTACGAGCGCGGCGTGATCTTCCGCCTCGGGCGGTACATCGGGACACGCGGCCCCGGGCTGACGTTCCTGATCCCGGGGATCGACACCGGCGTGCGCGTCGACATGCGCGAGATGGTGATCGACGAGCCGGCGCAGTCCTCGATTACGAAGGATAACGCGATCGTTGACATCGACTACGTCGTTTACATGCGCGTGGTCGACGCCGAAGCTGCCGTGATCAACGTCCAGAACTACGTCGGCGCGGTGCGCAACCTGGCGACCACGACGCTGCGCTCCGTCATCGGCGAGATGACCGTCGAGCAGGTGCTGTCCGAGCGCGATGCGATCAACCAGCGCCTGGAGCAGAAGCTCTCCGACGTCACCACCCGCTGGGGGGTGGAGGTTAAGGCGGTGGAGATCCGCGAGGTCTCGCCGCAACACGACATCCAGAACGCGATGACCCGGCTGATCACCGCCGACCGCACCAAGCGAGCCCTGGTCACGGAGTCCGAAGGCGACCGCCAGGCGGCGATCAACCGCGCCGAGGGCTTCAAGCAGGCCGCGATCCTGGAGGCGGAAGGTGAGAAGGAGGCGCAGGTCCTGCGCGCCGAAGGCGCCCGGCAGGCGGCGATTCTCAACGCCGAGGGGTTCGCGGTAAGCCTCCAGCGGGTGTTCGAGACGGCCTCGCACGTGGACCAGAACACCATGGCCCTGCAGTACCTGGACATGATGCGCGCACTGGGCGAGGGCTCCTCCACCAAGTGGGTCATTCCGATGGACCTGGTGAACGCGGCGGCGCCACTCGCAGGCGCCCTGGCGGGCATGGCCCGGCCCGGGACCTCGACGGGCCCGTAGCCCTGCCGCCGCCGGCGTGCAATCGAGTCACGTCAGGTGAGGCGCGTACCGGTCTCGCTGGTGCCGGCGACATAGCGCCGCAGCGCGAAGGCGGCGCCAGCGACGACGACGATCAGCGTCGCGAGGATGAGCAGAAACGCCTGCAACCCCGTGACCGCCGTCGCCACCTGCCCGGCCCAGATCCCCAGCGCCATCAGCAGCGCCATCGTTCCCACCAGGCCGAGGATGCCGCCGGGCACGAAGATCTCGGCGACCAGTAGCACCAGTGCCAGCGCCAGCAACACCACCGCCGCCTCCGCCGGCAGCAGCGTACCCGCGCCGAGGAAGCCGACGATCAGCGCAAGGACACCGACGGTGCCGGGCAGCAGCAGCCCCGGCGAGAAGAACTCGATCGCCACCCCGAGCAGTCCGAGCAGGATCAGGATGGAGACGACGGCCGGGCTCGACACGACCTTGAGGAACCGCTCGAACCCGGTGATTGGGTTCTCCACGAACGGCGCGCCGGCCACGCTGATGATGCTGTCCACGCCCCCAAGCAGCGTCACGGGGCGCCCCTCAGCGGCGGCCAGCAGCGACTCCAGCGTGGGCGCAACGAGGTCGACCACGCCCAGTTCCAGCGCCTGCTGAGGCGAGGCGGCGGCGGCATCGCGCACGGCTGCCTCCGCCCAGTCCGGGTTCCGGTCGTGCAACTCCGCCACGCCCCGTGCGAAGGCAACGGTGTCTTCCTCGACCTTCCGGCCGAGCGTGTCCGGCAGGTCGGCTCCTGTGACGAGCACCGGTGAAGCCGCACCGATCGAGGTGCCCGGCGCCATCGCCGCGACGTGGCCCGCCATAACGATGAACGTCCCCGCGGAGACCGCCTGCGCGCCAGGCGGGCCCACCCACGTGATCACCGGCACCCGCGCCCGTTCGATGCGCCCGACGATCCGCTTCATCGCGCCGGCCTCGCCTCCAGGCGTGTCCACGATCAGCAGCACCAGACGCGCGTCCTTGTCCTCGGCATGGTCGATGACACGGTCGACGTACCGGCTGAGCACAGAACCGACGGCGCCCTCGACCTCCGCGACATGGATCGCGCCGCGGGTTTCCGCAGGCGCGCATGCCAGCACGCTGAGCGCGAGCAGCGCGGCCGCAATGAGTGCAACGGAGCGACGTACGAGTGCCATGCATGGAGCATACGGGGCGCGCGACCGATTCAGGGCGCACGCGCGCCCTATCCCGGCCACGCGAGCAGGAGCCACGTGCGCGGTCGCCCCTCCCCAGTCAGACAGGCTCCACCGCCAACCGGCTGCCGTGGCCCCGCCATGGCCTGCCAGATTCGACCAGCGGATCCCGATTCCGCCGTGCATATGGACGCCTCTCATTCGCTACCCAAAGCATCAGCCCGCGGCCTTCGGATGAGCCTGCAGGGAGGGCGAGTGGAATGCCGGCATCAACGAATGGAAACAAGAGAGCACGCGGCACTGGATTGAGCCTGCCCCGGGTTTGATGGAGGCTCGGAGTATCGAGTCCCGGCTCCTGTCAGGACGCGCGCAGAGTAGTGGTTGCCGCTCTCTTCCGGCAGTCCTCGTGGAGCATCGTGCGCGCGGCTCGCCAGGATCTCGCCCGCCACGTTCCACCGCGCCAGTAGCAAGAGCCGCTCCGCTACTCACCGCTCGATAGAGGTCACCAGCAAGTCGGTGTTCGGCGCTCCACCGCTCCGGACAATGCCGCTCTCCGAATCCTCCGAAGGTGCCGCCTCGTCCCACCACCGGAGGCCGCCCGAAGGCGCCAGACGAGGCGCGGCACCGCCCCGAGCCCACGACCAGTTACAGCGAGCGCTCCGTGGAGTACTACTAGCGCAAGGCGCACCGTGGGCGGCCGAACGAAGGAGTCGATGATGGGTGGACCTCTGTCTGGGCTTCGTGTGATGGACTTCACGCACTACTCGGTCGGGCCGTGGGCCTGCGCGCTGCTCGGCGCGATGGGTGCCGACGTGATCAAGATCGAGCCGCCCGAGGGCGACCATCAGTCGCGTACACCCCCGCCACTGAAGAACGGCATCGCCGCCGTCTACATCGCGATGAATATGAACAAGCGGTGCGCCGCGTACAACCTGCACGATGAGGCGGTGCGGGAGACGGTGTATGAGATGGCCGGGCTTCCCGCTATCACGACCCACAACCAC
>JAQCJS010000088.1 GCA_027592975.1 Chloroflexota bacterium | reverse complement strand
CGAGGTGAAGAACATGAACTCGTTCCGCAGCGTGCAGCGCGCGATCGAGTTCGAGATCGAGCGCCAGACGAAGATGCTCGATGCTGGTGAGCGCATCGTGCAGGAGACGCGCGGCTTCGTGGACGCCACCGGCGAGACCGTCTCGCAGCGATCCAAGGAGGAGGCCAGCGACTACCGCTACTTCCCGGAGCCGGACCTGCCCCCGCTGCACATCGCCCCCGAAACGATCGAGACGCTCCGGGCACGGCTGCCCGAACTGCCCGCCGCGCGCCTCGCGCGGTTCGAGTCGCAGTACGGCCTGTCGCCGGACGAGGCACGCAACCTCACGGAGTCGCGCTCCGACGGCGACGCGTTCGAGGCGGCGCTGGCGGTCGCGGGATCGGATCACGCGCGCACCGTGGCGCACTGGTTCACGGGCGACGTGGCGAAGCACCTGAACGCCCTGGGCGGCGAGGCTGAGCTCGGCGACACGAAGGTCACCGGGCGGCACATCGGCGAGCTCGTGCGCCTCGTAGAGTCGAAGGCGATCACGCAGGCCACGGCGAAGGACGTGCTGGACGTCACCTTCGAGACGGGCGAGCTGCCGGAGGCGATCGTGGACGCGCGCGGCCTGCGCCAGGTCACGGACGCTGGCGCGATCGACGAGGTCGCGCAGCAGGCGATCGCCGCGAACCCGAAGGCGGTGGAGGACTACCGCGCCGGCAAGCAGGCCGCGATCGGCTTCCTGGTGGGCCAGGTGATGCGGGAGATGAAGGGCCGCGCGGACGCCAACACCGCCGCGGACGCGCTGCGCCGCCACCTGGACGCCGGGGCCGGATAGCAGGCGCGCGGTCGATCGTGCGGAAACACGGTTGACTGCCAACGCGCGTAAGCGTTTACTCCACATGGCGGGCAGCGAGCGAGTCACCCTTTGAGCCGCGGTAACATCACCAAGTGGCTGTACGTCGGCCTGCACATCAAACGATGGCTGCTGCTCCTCGCGGTCGCCGTCACGATCATGGGCATCGGCTTCGCCTACCTCCTGCGCGAGGTCTACGTCTCCTACACCTTCCCGGTCTGGGCGTACTACATCACCCTGCAGTTCATCCCACGGTGGCTGCGCGGCGTGCTGTTCATCACCTCCGCGCTTTCACTCGCGATCTTCTCGGGCTGGCAGCTCAACCGCTCGCTCGCGCACGCGCTGCTGCCGATCGGTGAGCGCCAGCGCGACCTCGTGGACCTCGTCTACCAGAACCGCACGCGCGACCGCGGGCCGAGGATCGTCGCGATCGGCGGTGGCACGGGGCTGTCGAACCTGCTGCGCGGGCTGAAACAGTACACCTCCAACCTCACGGCGATCGTCACCGTCGCGGACGACGGCGGCTCCAGCGGCCGGTTGCGGCGCGACCTGCACGTCATCCCGCCGGGCGACATCCGCAACTGCATCGCCGCGCTCGCCGATGCCGAGCCGCTGGTCACCCAGCTCTTCCAGTACCGCTTCGACGAGAGCGCGGGCGAGGGCATTGCCGGGCACTCCTTCGGCAACCTGTTCATCACCGCCATGGCCGAGGTCACCGGCAACATGGAGGCCGCGATCACGGAAACCTCTCGCGTCCTTGCGGTGCGCGGGCGCATCCTGCCGTCCACGCTGGACGATGTGACGCTGGCTGCCCGCTTCGCCACGGGCGAGGTGGTGAAGGGCGAGTCGCAACTCCCGGCGAGCGGCATCCCACCCACAGAGGTCTGGATCGAGCCGCGGGACTCCGCCGCCCACCCCGGCGCGGTGCGCGCCCTGCTGGAGGCGGACCTGATTGTGATCGGCCCCGGCAGCCTGTACACCTCGGTGCTGCCGAACCTCTTGGTCCCCGGGATCGGCCGGGCGGTGAAGGAATCGCGCGCGCACAAGCTGTTCATCAGCAACGTGGCGACCCAGCTGGGCGAGACGAACGGCTACACCGCCGCCGACCACTACGCCGCCGTCCGCCGCCACCTGAACGACGACACGCTGGTGGACGTGGTGCTGGCCAACAGCAACCTGCCCTCCGACCCCCTGAAGCCGGAGTGGAAGTCCGAGGCCGTCCTGGCCCCCGGCGACGCCGACTACGGCAGCGCGCGCCTCGTCCTGGCCGACATCGTCGACCACGAGCGCCGCTACCGGCACGACGGCGACCTGCTGGCCTCCGTGGTGATGCGCGCCTACTTCGAGCGCGACCTGCGGGTGCAGGCCCCTGCCGCCTTCTCGAACGGCTAGCCCGGGTGCCCGTCCCAACGGCCGCGCTTGCCGTCGCCCGCGGCGCGCCTTAGCCTCTCACTCATGGAACTGAAGGACTTTCTCAGCCTCGCCCAGATCCTCGTGTCCGCGCTGCTGATCGGCCTGGTGCTGATGCAGGTGCGCGGCACTGGCTTCGGCGCGGCCCTCGGCGGGCAGGACTACACCTTCCGCACGAAGCGCGGCCTGCAGCGCCAACTGCATCGCCTGACGATCGTTGTGGTCGTGGTCTTCATCGCCATCTCCGCCTGGAGCGTCGTCGCCTCCTAGCGCGGTCCCGCGTCACCAGGCCGGGGGCGCTCCCATGCGCATCGTCTTCTTCGGATCGCCCGCGTACGCCGTGCCGTCACTGCGCGCGTGCCTCGACCTCCCCGGGGCCGAGGTCGTGGCGGTGGTCACGCAGCCCGACCGCCCGCGCGGCCGTTCCGGTGCGGCGCTCATGACCCCCGTGAAGGAGCTGGCGGTCGAGGCCGGCGTCCCCGTGATCCTTCAGCCCGAGCGCGTCCGGCGCCACACGACGGAGGCGCTTGCCGCCCTCCGCCCGGACATCGGCGTGGTCGCCGCCTCCGGACACATCCTCCCCACTCACCTGCTGGAAGCCTTCCCGCACCAGGTCGTGAACGTGCACGCCTCACTGCTGCCGCGGCACCGCGGCGCATCGCCGGTGTCAGCCGCGATCCTCGCGGGTGACGCCGAGACGGGGGCCTCGATCATGCTCGTGGTGCGCGAGCTGGACGCCGGCCCGGTGATCGCAAAGGCGGCCACCCCGATCGGCCCGCTGGACACGACCGGCGTGCTCACCGAGCGCATCGCCGGGCTGGGCGCCGCGCTGCTCGCGGAGACGCTGCCGCGCTGGATGGCCGGCGAGATCACCTCGATCCCGCAGCACGAGGACATGGTGACGTACGCCCCCCGCCTGGCGAAGGACGACGGGCTGATCGACTGGACACGCAGCGCGGATGCGATCGGACGCGCCGTCCGCGCGTACCATCCGTGGCCCCTCGCCACGACAACGCGAGACGGCGAGACGCTCGCGATCCTCGAGGCGTGGCCGCTGCTCGGAAACGCGGACGCGCCGCCGGGCACGGTGCTGCCCGGCGATGGCGAACTGCTGGACGGGCCGATCGCCACCCGCCGGGCCCGCGCCGTGGTGGCGTGCGGGACGGGGCGCCTTGCGCTGCTCACGCTGCAACGGGCCGGCCGCAAGGCGCTGCCAATCGAGGACTATCTCAACGGCGACCGGGCGCTGATCGGCGCGCGGCTGGGCGCCGACCCCGCTGATACCACCGCGTAGACTGGATCACATGCGTCACCTGCTGGACCTGTCGTACGAAGAGATCGAGGCACAGTTCGCCGAGTGGGGCGAGCCGCGCTACCGCGCGAAGCAGGTCTGCGAGTGGGTGTTCCGGCACGGCGCCACCGGCTTCAGCGCGATGACGAACCTCTCCCCTGCGCTCCGCGCCCGGCTGTCCGAGGCGTTCACGATCGCGCCCCTCCCCGTCCTCGCCGAGCGCCGCGCGGACGACGGCGCGACGGTGAAGGCGCTCCTCGATCTCGCCGACGGCGACGCGGTCGAGGCCGTTCGCATGGACTACGACCCGGACGAGGACGGCGCGCCCGACCGCGTGACGGTGTGCATCTCTACGCAGGTGGGCTGCGCCATGGGCTGCCGCTTCTGCGCGACCGGCCTCCAGGGCTTCACGCGCAACCTGTCCCCTGCGGAGATCGTGGCCCAGGTGCTCCACTTCAGTCGCGCCGCCGGCGATGGCGCCTCGCACCGCATCACGAACATCGTCTTCATGGGCATGGGGGAGCCGCTGGCGAACTATGCCGGGACGATCGCGGCGATCCGCTGGCTCACGCGGCCGGAGGGCCTGGGCCTGCGGCAGCGCGGCATCACCGTCTCCACCGTCGGCCTGGTGCGGGGGATCGACCGGCTCTCGGAGGAGGGGCTCCAGATCGGACTCACGATCTCCCTCCACGCCCCCGACGACGAGCTGCGCCGCAACCTGATTCCCACCGCCGGTGGCACGACGATCGACGATCTGGTCGAGGCCTCGCGGCGGTACATCGAGCGGTGCGGGCGGCGCGTGACCTTCGCCTACGCGCTGCTGGATCGCGTGAACGATGACCCGGAACAGGCGCGCGCGCTGGCTCGCCGCATCCGCGGCATCCAGGCCCACGTGAACCTCATCCCCTACAACCCGACTACCGGCCCGGATCTGCGCCGCCCCTCGATCGGGCGTGTGCGCGCGTTCCAGCGCGAGCTGCAGGCTGCGGGCATCAACGCGACCGTGCGCATCGAGCGAGGGGTGGAGATCGCAGCGGCCTGCGGTCAGCTCCGCACTGACGTCCAGCGCGGGGGCGTGCATCCGATCGCGCTGGTCGAGTAGCTCCCGCCCCATCCGAACCCCAGAAGGCCAGCTCGTGACGAGCTGGCCTTCTCGGTTCTACCTCGGTGGGACGGGCTACTCGGCCGCCGCCTCGGGCTCCTCCGGAGGCGCACCGTGCTGCACGGAGACCACCACGGCGTCCAGGCCGGTGAGGATCTTCACGCCGGCAGGCGCACGCACCGCGCCCAGCAGCATCTGGTCGCCGATCTGCGCAAGGCTGCCGACGGGCACCTCCAGGTGCTGCGGCAGGCTCTGTGGGAGCGCCTCGATCTCCACGCGCTCCAGGCCCTGCACCAGCAGGCCGTTCCACCGGGCGACCGCCGGAGCGGTGCCGGTCAGGACGATCGGGATCTGCGTGGTGATCAGACGGGACAGGTCGACCTGGTAGAAGTCCAGGTGCAGCAGCGAGCGGGTCACCGGGTTCTGCTCGATCTGGCGCACCACCACGGGACGGGGCTCCGCCTCGCCGGCGACGTGCACGTTGATCAGCGTGCTCTTGCCGTGATCGTTCATCAGGTCACGTGCGGACACGTACGGCATCTGCACGGAGATCGAGGGCAGGCCGCGCCCGTAGATCACGGCGGGCAGGATGCCCTCGCGACGCAAGCGAGCGACCTTCTTCCCGGTCACGGAACGGGGTTCAACGGCGTAGGTGTCGGGCATCGTCAGTCCTGAGTGTGGGGCGACGCGCACCCAAGGAGGGCGCACGGAGACGCGGCTGGGTTGGGAAACAACACTCCGACGCTACCAATGCGCTGGTGGAGGGTCAAGATCGCCCGTCCTCCTGCCCCAGCGAACGATCCTCGATCTCCCAAGCCTGGTCCAGCACATGCCAGGCGATCCGGCGGGCGGAGTAGCGGATCGGCCACTTCGTCGCGGGCGCGTCCTGCAGCCCGCCTGACCGGATCGCCGTGGTAATGGCGGTGCGAGACGCCTCGATCACGGCCCGGTCGTCAGGCAACGGCTCGGCG
>JAQCJS010000087.1 GCA_027592975.1 Chloroflexota bacterium | reverse complement strand
CGCTCGCCCTCGATGCCACCTGCGAGACGGCGACCACCGTATAGAAGAGCCCGGGGTTCCCCAGCGAGCGCTCGTCCGCGAACTCCAACAGGAACGCGGTGACGGTCCCCCACGGCGCCGTCACGGAGAGGAACACCAGCGCCGGGAGGAACGCGCTCCGCGACACCCACGCACGCTGACGCCACGGCGCGGGCGTCGCCGGCTGCGCCGGCGGGGACGTATCCCGCACCACCGAGGCGGTAAGCAGCGCGACGAACGCCGCGCCCGCCGTCAGCAGGAAGGTGGTGCTCACGCCCGCCGTGTCCATCAGCGCGATCGCCACCGGCGCCGCGTACAGCTGCGCCACCGCGCCGGAGGTCTGGTACAGCCCGATCCCCGCGCCGCGGCGCGCGGCCGGCACCGACGCGCCGACAACCGCCAGCAGCGCCGTGGTGAACATCCCCATCGTCAGGCCGTGGAGCAGCCGGAACACCGTCATCGGCCACGGGCCGAGGTCGAGCGCGTAGCCGATGAACGCAATCGTCGTGCCGATCGCGCCGATCTTCGCCATGCGGACGCGGTTGCCGCCGTCCAGCCACACGCCCACCAGCGGCCGCACGATCATCCCGGACAGGCCCATGGCACCCACCACCACGCCAATGACCCACGGCGGCTGATCCGCCAGCGCGCGCGGCACCTCCGCGATGGAGGCGTGGTACGTCAGGAAGTAGAGGTGCGAAGCGATGACCGCGAAGACATACGATCGCGTGAACATCGACGTCCGGGAGGAGGGGCCGTCCTCAGAGGACGCGGTCATCGGTCGCCTGGATCACCATGCGCCTCCCACCCGAGGGCGGACGTGTGGACGGCCAGTGGGGCCGTGGCGAGGAGGAGGCTACTCCTCCTCGCCGCCCTCCTCGTCTTCGGGGGCGGCGGGGTCGTGCACGTAGCCCATGAGCCGCTCGTTGCGGCGCACGAACATCGCCAGGCGCCCCTCCGCCTCGTGCTCGCGCACCCAGCGCGGCAGCACGGCGCCGTGGCCGCTCTCCAGGAACGTCGTGCCGGTCAGCACGAAGCGACGGCCGTCCACCGCGATGTAGTACGGCGGCGGCACCTGCGCCTCCCCCATGTCGTAGACGAAGGCGTCCACGTCCCCGGTCGACAGGATGAAGAGGTCATCAAACGTCAGCGTGATCGCCGTCGGGTCTGCCGTCATCGTCTCTGCCACCGCTCGCCTCCCTCGAAACCCGCCTGATGATACGGCCCGGATCGGGCCGCGAGCCAGCCGCCGGATGGGCGCCCCGTGGACGCCCCCCGGTGCTACCGCTTCGCCGCCGCCACCGCCGCCTCGATCGCCTGACGGAACGTCTCGATCGGCTGGACGCCGGAGAGCGCCGCGCCGTTGATCAGGAAGGACGGCGTGGACTGCACACCGGCGTCGCGCGCCTGCTTCGTCTGCGCCTCCACCGATGCCCGCTTCTCGCCGGAGTCCAGGCAGGAGTCGAACTTGCCGGTATCGAACTTCGGCGCGTGGGCCTTCAGTTCGCCCGCGTACTTCTTCAGGTTCGCGGAGGAATAGACCCCGGAGTTCTCCTTGCCCTGCCGCAGGAACAGCAGGTCGTGGTATTCCCAGAACAGCCCCTGGTCAGCTGCGCACTCCGCCGCCTCCGCCGCGCGCCGGGACTCCTCGCCCAGGAACGCGAACGAGATGAACTGCAGCGAGGCCGTCCCCTTATTCACATACTCCTCCAGCAGTTGCTTGGAGACGTTGTCCGACCACTGCTTGCAGAACGGGCACTGGAAGTCCGCGAACTCGATGATCTTCACGGGCGCGTTCGGATCACCCACCAGCCGGCCCTGTACCTGGTTGCGCGCCACCGGCGTGTAACCGCCGGTACCTGCAGAGGCCCCCGGGCGGTTCATCCAGATCAGCACTACGACCAGCAGCAGTGCTGCGGCCAGCGATCCGAACACCGGGTAGCCGCCCCAGGAGTCGAACGTCTCGCGCCACTGGGACTTCGGTTCCACGCGCTGCACCGGCCGGGGCGGCGGGGTGCCGTCGCCGCTGCCCGGGCGAGGTGCGTTCGATCGCTGCTGACGCCTGCGATTGCTGCCGCCCACGGTGTCCTCCTCAGTCCTTGTACCGTTGATGATTCCTGTCGCCCGCCGGACGCGCAAGGCTACCAGCTACCCGCCTCCGGGGCCGAGCTCCATGCTCCTCGCCACGAACGCCTCCGGACCTGTCCGCGACATCCGCACGCCCTTGCGCGCGCCCACCGGACGCCGGGCCACGCAGGGGCATCGCTGCCTGGGCACAGGGGCTTCCGGATGCGCCGTGGGGGATGGCGGTCGTTCGATTATCCTGACTAGACGCCTCGCCCGACAACCCCGCACCGAACCACCCGCACGATCATTCACGCCGGCCGGAGCCCACGGTGACCCAGCCCGTCCTCCTGCCAGCACCGCGCCCGTTCCGGGTGGACCGCAACCTGCGGCTGCTCTACGCGCTGGGCGTCTTCACCATGGCCCAGCCCGGGCTCGCCATCTGGGTCATCTACCTCCTCGACTTCCGCGACCTCACGCTCGCGCAGGTGGGGCTGATGGAGGCGTTCTACTGGGGAGTGAAGCTGCTGCTGGAGATGCCGTCCGGCGCGTTCGCTGACCGCTTCGGCCGCCGGACCACGTTCTGGGTGGGCCTGGTGATCGAGGGTGCCGGGGTGATCATGTTCGCCTTCGCCTCCAACTTCACCATCCTGCTCGCCTCCTACGTGCTCTGGTCCGGCGGATTCTCCTTCCGCTCCGGCAACGACCAGGCCTACATCTACGACGCGCTCGCCGTTGACGGGCGCCAGTCCGAGTTCTCCACGCGCGCCGGCATGTTCGAGGCGATGACGACCGGCGCGTTCACCATCGCCGGCATCGGCGGCGCGTGGCTGGCCTCCGTCACCACGCTGCAGGTGCCCATGGTGCTGGGCGTCATCCCGTACCTCGCCGGTGCCGTGTGCATCGCGCTGATGCAGGAGCCGCCGCGCGTGATCGGCGCGCGCGGCCGCCTGCGCTACGTCGAGACCGTCCGCACCGCGATCGGCGCGCTCCGAGGCAACCCGCTGGTGCGCTACGCGCTGCTCGCGCAGATCGCCATCGGCACCGCGATGATCGCCAGCATCCTGCTGATGCAGCCGTTCCTCCAGCAGCAGGGGGTAAGTCTGGCGTGGTTCGGCGTGCTGCAGACACCGGCCACCCTCGCGGGCGCCGCAGCGGCCCTCGCCAGCGCGCGCGTGGCCAGGGCGCTGGGCATCCACCGCCTCGCCGCGTGGACGCTGGCCTCCACGGTCGGCGGGTTGATCGTGCTCGCCAGCTTCGACCACGCGGGCGCGTTCGCCGGCTTCATCGCGATCCAGGTCGCGCTGGGCCTCGCCGGCCCGGCGATCAGCGGTTACGTGAACGACCGCACGGACTCCAGCATCCGCGCCACGACGATGTCCGTCGTGCCGCTGGGCACCTCGCTCACGTTCATGGTGGCCGGCCCGTTCGCGGGCGTCGCCGGCGATACCTCGCTGCGGCTTGCGTTCGGCGGCATGGCGATCGCCATCCTGCTCGCCGCCGGGGCCTCGCTCCTCCGCTGGCGCGCCGCGGAGCGCGAGGCCGCGCCGCCGCCGCCGATCGAGACGACAGCCTAGGTCGGCCGCTCGTTCTGCTTCGACTGCTTCACGGTCGCCTCGATGCGGCGCATCCGCGTGCCGGGATCCTTCGCGCCGTCCACCCAGGAGACGAACCACTTCCGCACCCCGGCGGGGAACGCGTCCCAGTGCTTCTGCGCCGTGATGTTGCGCGCCAGCGCCCGCGCCAGGTCGCCCGGCACGTCCGCCTCGTCCACCCGCGTCACCGCGCCCCACGTCCCATCGCGCTTCGCCTGCTCGATCACCTCGAGTCCCGCGGGGCGCATCAGCCGATCTGCGATCAGCCGCTGCACGCGCGCCTTGTGCGCGTCCGACCACGCGCTCCTCGGCTTGCGAGGCGCGCACATGATCGACGCGCGCTCGTCGTCCACCTTCTGCCGCTTCGACTCCACCCAGCCGACGCACAGCGCCTCGTCGATGAGATCCTCGGCCGACGGCCCCACGCGTCCCACGCCCTGCCTCCACATCACCGCCCACACCCCGGGCACCTGCGCGTGGTTCGTGGCAAGCCACTGCCGCCACGCCGTCCGCGTCGGCGGCTGCACCCGCTGGTATGCATCATCTGATGGTGGCATCGCGAATCACCTCGATGCGAGCGTACCGCTCCGGCCCGCTCTCCTGCGCAGCGGGAGAGGGATGGAGTGAGGGCTGCTGCCCGCCCCGCGAGGGATCGAGGATGCGCGGGCGCACCGCAGTGCTTGCGCGGGACGGCCCATCCCCCTGCCCCCTTCCCGAGCGGGGCAAGGGGGCCGGAGCGATCCCGTGACCGGCGGACCGCGGCACCCGTGCCCTCACCCCCTGCCTCTCCTGCTACGCAGGCGATGGGGAATAGTGGAGCGATCCCGCGACCGGCTCTGTCCGAGGTGCCCGTGCCCTATCCCGCCTTCCCGCAGGGCAAGGGGGCCGGAGCGCCCGGCCCGGCTTCCTCCCGAAGCGCGCAGCGCCTTCGTCCCGGGGGAGCGTGAGGGCGGAACCCTCGCTATTCGTCCCCCCTTCCCTGCGGGAAGGCGGGAAGGCGGGATAGGGCGACTCGTACCCGCACCTCGCAACCACTGCTGCGCCGAGGCAGGGCGAGGCGTACCGCGGTCACGACTTCCGCGCGCGGAACCGCGCTGGTATTCGCGCTGGTATTACAGCGTCTGGGGCGTGGGACAGGCCACGGGCGTGGCGGGCTGGCGCATCGCGAAGGTCTCGCTCGCCTCGCGCAGATCGTCCGCGCTGAGCGTCGCCTGCAGCCACTCGAACAGCTCGCGCTCTTCCCAGCGGATGTGCGCGCCAAGGATGACGCCGAAGCGCGTGAGCGCGCCACGACGCTCCTTGCTGCCACCGCCGCCGCCGTCGCGCACGGTCGTGATCGCCTCGTCCAGTTCACGGTGCTCCCGCTGCAGACGCCCCGCCAGCGCCAGCCCCGCGTCGCCGTGCGCGGCGATGCGCGCGAGCAGCGCCTCGTTCTCCGCTTCGATGTGCGGCTGCAGCCCGGCGATCCAGAAGCGCACCGCGTCCGCCTGCAGCGCGCTCGCCGCACCCTCGTCCGCGGTAGGGAGCTCACGCTGGATGCGCAGCGCCAGCACCAGCGCGTGGTGATGGTCGCGGGAGAGGCGCAGGAGACGATCGTCGCGTGACATGGGCCCAGTATAGGGAGCGCGCCACACCGGCTCGCGCGTGAGCGCGCGCCAGCGAGACGCGATAGCGCTACTCCGCGCGCAGACGCAGACCCAGCACCTCGCCCAGCTCGATGAGCGTTGCGATGCCGGTGTCGCCGGCCAGCGTGCCCGCATCCACGTCACGCGCGATCGACAGGAGCACCTCGATCGCCTTCGGCGTGTCCAGGTCGTCGTCCATGGCGTCCTGGAACTCCACGCGGCGCGGCTGGACGCGAAGCGCGTCCCGGGGGCCGCCCTGGCTGCGCGCGGCACGCTCCAGCAGACGCGCGGCCTCCTCGGCGCGGCCGAGCGCC
>JAQCJS010000086.1 GCA_027592975.1 Chloroflexota bacterium | reverse complement strand
AGAAGTCACGGTCAGGGCCCTACGCGGAACCTCTGTGATTCTCCCGCGGTGAGCGACAGCACCAGTTCCAAGCATGACCCGCTGGCGGCCCTCCGTCAGCGGGGATTCCTCCTCTGGTTCTCCCTGTCCCGGTTCTCGTCCGCGGTCGCGCAGACGGGGCTGGCCGCGGTCCTGCTCTGGGAGGTCTACCGCCTCAACGGATCCCCGCTGGACTCGCGGCGGGCGGCTAGGCCGAGGCAGGGCGGCGGACGCCGGAACGCCGGAAGCCCTCACCCCGGCCCTCTCCCCGAACGGGGAGAGGGAGCCTGAAGCAGAGCCTGAGTCCTAGAACGGCAGTTCGAGGCCGACGCCCTGCGCGCGCGCTTTCTTCAGGATGTAGGCGCTGGCGGCGACGTCCTCGATGCCGATGCCCTGGCTCTCGAACAGCGTGATCGCCTCGGGCGAGGGGTAGCCGTCTACCTTGCCGCTCACGATCTCGTGCAACTCCACCGGCGTCGTCCAGCGGAACCAGCCCTCCGCAGCCGCCCAGATCAACTCGCCGCACTCCGCCTTCGCGTTGTCGAGGTTGTCGACGGCAATGACCGAGGCGCGGCGGATCGTGGTCGCGTCGATCTCGCGCTTCTGCCAGGAGTTCACCCCGGCGGCGATCACGCAGGTGCCGGGATCCAGGAGCGCGCCGTCGAACACCGGCTCCCACGCGCTGGTGATCACGTCCACGATGTGCGAGCCCTGCACGCACTCCTCGGGCGTCGCGACGCCCACGACCTCGATCCCGAGGCGCTCGCGCATGGTCTCGGCGAACGTCGTCCGGTTCTCCTCGCTGCGGGAGTAGACCTTCACCAGCGAGAGATCGCGGACGGCGGCGATGCCCTCGACCTGGGTCACCGCCTGCCGGCCCGTGCCGAAGACGCCGAGGACGGAGGCGTCCGGCCGGGACATGTACTTCGCGGCGAGGCCGCTGGCGGCGCCGGTGCGGATCCACGCCATCATGGCCGGCTCGATCACCGCGTCCAGCGCGCCGGACTTCGTGTTGTAGAGCAGCGTGGCGCTCCCGGTGCGGAAGCCGAGCGCGTCCTGGCTGAGGACGGTGCCGCCCATCAGTGTGGAGGTCCAGTTGGAGTCCGGGAAGCGCAGGCGCTCCCGCGGGCGGTTGTCCACCAGCCCGCGCGCCTCCTGCTGGAACAGGTCGTCGAGGACCTCGATGCACTCGCTCATCGGGAGCAGGGCGCGGACGTCGTCGTTGTTGAGGAAGAGAGCCACGGTGCGGGGTCCCATCAGTTGCGCGGATGCTCGGTGTTCCCGGTCGGGGCGCCAGTGTACGCCGTGCGATGATGCACGCCGCCCGGGGCGTGCCCGGTGCACGTGGGGTGATCGAGGAGGCGACGATGAAGCCGGTGACCGATCCGATGCAGCTGTTCCGGTCGCAGCGCGCCGTGCGCGAGTTCTCCGACCGGCCGGTGGAGGACGAGACGCTGCGACAGATCCTGCAGGCCGCGATCCATGCGCCGTCCGGATCGAACACCCAGCCGTGGAAGTTCGTCGTCGTGCGCGACCCGGCGGTGCGCGCCGCGCTGGATCGCGAGTACGCGACGGTGCAGGCGGGGCGGACGGGCGGGACCCCCACCGGCGAGCCGGGGGTGATGGCGAAGGCGCCGGTGCTGATCGTGCCCTGCGTCCGCGTGCCGGAGCGCACGGGACAGGTGGGGTTCCAGACGGGGGCCTCGATCTACCCGGCCTGCCAGAACCTGATGCTCGCCGCGCGCATCCTGGGCCTCGGCACGGTGCTGACCACCAGCCACCGCGTCCGCAATGACGAGGTAAAGGCGATCCTCGGCATCCCCGCGGGCTGGGACACGGCCGCGATGATCCCGCTGGGCTGGCCGGACCGCTCCTACGGGCCGAACCACCGCCCCCCGCTGGATCAGGCGATCTGCTTTGACCACTGGGCCGAGTAGGGTTCCCGCGGGGGCTACAATCCTGCCGATTCGGGACGCACAGCGCGGGAGCGCGGGGGAGGGTGCCGTGAGCGAAGTCAAGGTCATGATCGGTCTGCGCCGGTGGGACGACGTCCCGCAGGCTGAGATGCACAAGGCCTGGGAGGACACCCACGGCCCCGCGATCGCGGCGGCGTTCAAGCCGCTCCGCTACGCGTTCACCACGTTCGTCGGCCGCGAGGGGCGCACGCCGCCCGCCTACGACGGCATCGAGGAGCTCTGGTTCCGCGACCGCGCGCACGCGGAGCAGGCGCTGGGCGCGCAGGCCGGCACCGACCGCCTGCTGGTCGCCCCGGGTGACGACTCGTTCCGTGGGATGCTGGATCCGAACCGCTGCTTCCGCCTGCTGACGACCGAGGTGATCCCGGTCGCCGACGCGCCCGTGGAGCGAGACAACGAGAAGGTGGTGCTCTTCGTGCGCCGCCTGGACACGGTGGAGCCGAAGCACTTCTTCGACGAGTGGCGTGACGTCCACGCCGCTAACGTGGCGGCGGGCTTCCAGGGCAAGGACGGCGCGCTGCGCTACGTGGTGACGCTGGCCGATGAGAACGGATCGCGCGGGGCGTTCGATGGCTTCCCGGTGTTCTGGTGGCGTGACACCGCCGCTCGCACCGCGCCAGCGGACAGCGCGCGCAGCGGCAGCGGCACGGCCAGCGACGACGGGTTCGACGAGCTGTGCGCGCAGGGCACGCTGCGGCTCATCGGCCACGAGTCCTACGTGGTCAAGTAGGCGGCGCGACCGCAGGAGGCTGCCGATGGAACTTCCTTCCGAGTCCGACGTTCAGGCGTACCTGGCGGACAGCAACTGGGGGCGCTGGGGGGACGACGACCAGCGCGGGGCGATCAACCTGATCACGCCGGAGAAACGCGTCGCCGCCGCGGGCCTGGTCCGCAGCGGGCGCAGCGTCTCCATGGCGCGCGTGTTCCCGAAGACCCCCGCACCCAACAACCTGCAGCCGGCGCAGCACTTCATGCGCATCACCCCGGCCGGCGTGGCCACGGACTACTACGGCATCGCGTACCACGGCACCTCGTCCACGCACCTGGACGCGCTCTGCCACATGTGGGGGCCGGAGGGGATGTGGAATGGCCGTCCGACGGACATGCTGTCCACGGACGGCGCCGCGTGGGGCGGCGTAGAGCACTGGGCCACCGGCATCACCACGCGCGGCGTGCTGCTGGACGTGGAGCGGCACCGCGGGACGTACGTCACACTGGATACGCCCGTCCACGGCTGGGAACTGGAGGAGATCGCCCGCACGCAGGGCGTGACGCTGCAGTCCGGCGATGCGCTCATCGTGAACTGCGGACGCGAGGCGTATGAGCGCGAGGTCGCGCCGTGGGGGGCGGATCCGGTGAACCGGCCGGGGCTGCACGCCTCGTGCCTGCCGTTCATCCGCGAGGCAGACGTGTCCGTGCTGGTGTGGGACATGCTGGATCACCTGCCGACGGGCTACAGCCTGGCGCGCGGGGTGCACCCGGTGCTGTACCGCTACGGCGTGGGCCTGGTGGACAACGCCCAGCTCGACCGGATCGCCGCGGCCTGCGCCGAGGAGGGGCGGTACGAGTTCATGTTCACCATGGCACCGCTGATCGTGGTGGGGGGCACCGGCTCCCCGATCAACCCGCTCGCGATCTTCTAGACAGTCGTCTACGCATCATCACGTCCGGCGCGCGTGCGCCGGCAGGAGGCACCAATGATCGTTGGATTCATCGGACTCGGCACCATGGGCGGCTCGATGGCGCTCAACGTCCGCAAGGCCGGCTATGACGTCATCGTGAACGACCTGCGCCGCGAGCTGGCCGACCGCCACATCGAGGCGGGGTGCACGTGGGGCGAGTCGATCGGCAAGGTGGCGGAGGTGGCTGACGTCATCTTCACCTCGCTCCCCGGCCCGCGCGAGATCAACATCGTGGCGTTCGAGGAGGACGGCCTGCTCGCGGGCATGAAGCCCGGCTCGGCGTGGTTCGACCTGTCGACCTCGGCCCCCACGGCGGCGCGCGCGATCCACCCGCGGTTCGAGGCGAAGGGCATCCAGTTCATGGACGCTCCCGTGAGCGGCGGCCCCACGGGCGCGGCCAGCGGTCGCCTCGCGATCTGGGTGGGCGGCGACCAGCCGACGTTCGACAAGCACAAGGGCATCCTGGACGCGATCGGCGACCAGGCGAAGTACATCGGCCCGATCGGCGCCGGCTCGGTCGCCAAGCTCGTGCACAACGCCGCGGGCTACACAATCCAGGCGGCGCTGGCCGAGGTGTTCACGATGGGGGTGAAGGCCGGCGTGGAGCCGCTGGAGCTGTGGGACGCGATCCGCGCGGGCGCGAACGGCCGCGCGCGCACCTTTGACCGGCTTGCCGGGGAGTTCCTGCAGAACAAGTGGGACCCGCCCTCCTTCATGCTCAAGCTCGCGCACAAGGACGTCACGCTCGCCACGCAGCTCGCGCGGGAGGTCGGCGTGCCGATGCGCCTCACCAACCTCGCGCTGGAGGAACTGACCGAGGCGATGAACCGCGGCTGGCAGGACCGCGACTCGCGCGTCGCGATGCTGCTGCAGGAGGAGCGCGCCGGCGTCCACATCGAAGAGTCCGCGGCGGATGTCGACGCGATGAAGAAGCAGGGCGACTTCTAGCCGGCCTTTGGTCGGATGCTTCGGGGTCAGTCCCGAGGGAGCGCGAGGGGCGTAGCCCCTCGCTTCTCATCCCCTTCCCGAGGGCAGGGGGCAGAGGGATGGGCCGCCCGGCAGCGAGTTGCCGTGATGCCTCGCCCGCACCGTGGCTGCACCGCACCCCCGCTGGATTGAGGAGCACCGCATGACCGAGACCTACCGTGTCACCGCGATCAAGTACGGCCACCGCGAGGCGACCCGCAAGGAGCACTTCCTGGGCGGCGACCCGGACGGCGAGCGGTCCATGCCCATGGACTACTTCGTGTGGCTCGCGCAGAGCGACCAGCACACGTTTGTCATCGACACCGGCTTCTCGGAGCCGGTGGGCACACGACGCGGACGGCAGCAGATCCGCCGGCCCGCGGACGGCCTCCGGCTGATGGGCGTGGAGGCGGCCGAGGTGGAGGACGTGGTCATCACCCACCTCCACTACGACCACATCGGCACGATCGACGACTTCCCGAAGGCGCGCATCCACATCCAGCAGAAGGAGGTCGAGTTCGTCGTCGGCCCCGCGATGCTGACGGACGCGCGGCACGCCTTCGAGCCGCAGGAGATCGACATGGTGGTACGCGCGCTGCACGAGGGGCGCGTGGACCTGGTGGACGGCGCGGCGGAGCTCGCCCCCGGCCTCAGCGTGCACCTCGTCGGTGGGCACACCGGCGGCACGCAGGTGGTGCGCGTGCACACGGAGCGCGGCTGGGTGGTGCTGGCGTCCGACTCCAGCCACTACTACGAGAACTTCGAGGCCGGCCGGCCGTTCTCGATCGCGTACCAGCCGGAGCGCGTGCTGGCGGGGTTCCGTGCGCTCCACGCGCTGGCGGACTCCCCGCAGCACATCGTCCCCGGCCACGACCCGCTGGTGCTGGAGCGCTATCCGGCACCCTCGTCCGACCTCGAGGGGATCGCGGTACGCCTGGACGTGCCACCGAAGGCGTAGGCCTCCAGGCTCGCAGGAC
>JAQCJS010000085.1 GCA_027592975.1 Chloroflexota bacterium | reverse complement strand
CGGGCGGGCGTGAGCCAGCGGGCGATGGAGACGTACACCGCGCCGCCGTTGGAGAGCTCCCGCAGGTAGTTCACCGTGCCCTTGCCGAAGGAGCGGGTGCCGACCACGGTACCGCGGTTGTTCTCCTTCACAGCCGCGGCAAGCAGCTCCGCACCGGAAGCGGAAAACTGGTCCTGCAGCACCACGACGGGCAGGTCAGTCAGGACACCCGCCGTGGCGGAGGCGGTCTGCTCCGTGCCCGCGCGATCCACCTGGATGACGATGCCGCCCTTGTCCAGCAGCATATCGGCGATCTGGATGGTCTCGCTCAGCAGGCCGCCCGGATTGCCGCGCACGTCCAGGATCAGCCCCCGGGCGTTGCGCTTCTTTGCCTCCTCGATCGCCGCCTTCACCTCGTCGGGGGTGGTGCGGGTGAAGGAGCGGATCTGGATGTACGCATAATCGGTCACCTCCGCACCGGAGGCGTCGGTCACCTTGCCGCCGGGAGGCGTGGTGGAGACGGACGACTGCTTGATGGAGGCGCGGGCGATCGAGACGACCTCTTCCTTGCCATCCGCGTGCCGGATGCCGATCTTCACGGTGGTGCCGACCTTGCCGCGGATGCGCAGCACGCCTTGCTCCACGGTCCATCCCTGGGCCGAGTCGCCATCCACACTGAGGATGATGTCGCCAGGCTTCAGGCCTGCCTTCTCCGCGGGCGTGTTCGGAAGCGGCTGGACGATCACCAGCCAGTCGTCCTGTTTCGCCACGGTCGCGCCGATACCCTCGAACGCGCCCTCGAAGTCGCTGCGCTGGAGCGCGTAGTCGTCCGGGGTGATGTAGGCGGAATGAGGGTCGTTCAGCGTCTCGAAGATGCCGTTGAGCGCACCGTCGAGCAGCACCTCGGCCTTTGCGCGGTCGGACTCAACGTAGTCCTCGCCGAGCACCTTGGCGATCTCGCCGAGGATCCCGAACTCCTGATCGACGACCGCGGCATTTGCCTGGGCCACGCTGTCTACCGCACGCGCGCCTTCGGGCTCCGTGATCACGCGTCCGAGGAATCCCACGGCGACCAACAGAACCGCGATCAGCGTGCCGACCACGCCGTACAGGACTTTGATCAACACCGGTGCGCCAACTTCCTCGCGAACCGCGTCGCGATTGTGCGGCGCTGGATGGCGTGTGACCCGTTGAGTTTAGCATCGCACATGCCACCGGCCGGCCCGCCGGAACACGCGGAAGATCCCCCACCCTGGGAAGACCACCTCCCATGCCCAAGAAAACAACATAAGATAGATAGTGCGAAGTCCAGTGGCCCAGTTTCGGGGGCCACCCTTGCACGGGCCCGGCCCTCGTTCCGAGCCCTCAGCCCGCCGACGATGTAGCCGAACTGCCGCCAGGCGTACTTTCACGTTCGCGAGCGCTCGGGCCGCGGCTGGATAGCCTGGGGGCCACCAACGCTCCGAGGCGACTCCGAAGCTCGCGGCACCCGAGCCGCCGACCGCAGCCTCCCGCTCCACCCGCTGCCCGCACGCGCATCGCTGCTTGCGTTCATACCCCCTAGTGGTATCATCCATACCGTACCGGGGTACTGGACATTGGAGGTCGGCATGCCGGCATTGGTCACACTTCGAGGCGAGCTGCGCTGCTTCTCCTGCTCCCGCTACCTGGGTGAGTTCGAGTCGCACCCGCAGGCGCACGGGCCGCGCGACATCCACCTGATCGAGCCGGCGGATGGAGCGCTCCCCGCCCGCGCGGTCCGGACGGAGCGCGGCCTGCGCTGCTCGGTCTGCAGCGGCCGAGCCGTCGCGGAATACATCGACAGCGTCGCCGCGTAACCCTCACGCGGCGGAGCGCCGATCCAGAAGGGGCACCTCGTGGAAGGTGCCCCTTCTTCACACCCTGTGGCTAATCGACGCGATCGCTGAATCTGCAGTCTGATAGTTATGTCTCTGTACCCGCTCTAGCCGTGGGTGCGCAGTGCCTTCAGGATCGTCTCCCCGTGGCCCGCGGCGGTCGCGCGCTTCCAGACGCGGAGCAGCGTCCCGTCCGGACCAATGATGAATGTGGCGCGGGTCATGCCGATACTCCTCTTGCCGTAGAGCACCTTCTCGCCCCACGTCCCGTAGGCCTCGGACACGGCGTGGTCGTCGTCTACCAGCAGCGTGAACGGGAGCGCGTGGTGCTCGCGAAAGGCACGGTGCGAGGCCGCGTCGTCCGTGGAGACGCCGAGAACGGTCGCGCCTTCCGCCTGGATCTCGGCGAAGGAGTCGCGGAGCGAGCAGGCCTGCGTGGTGCAGCCGGGCGTCTCGTCCTTCGGGTAGAAGTAGAGGGCGACCTTCTGCCCGCGGTAGTCCTCCAGCGTGTGCTCAGCACCGTCCTGATCGCGCAGCCGGAACGAGGGGGCGCGCTCGCCTGCCTCCAGCGTCACCGCCATGGTCAGCCTCCCCTGCTCTTCATCTTGATCTCGCGCATGAGAGCGCCGGAGCTCATGCCTCGGCCCGGTCCGGGAACGCCACTAGAGACGTGGTGGACTGGATGCCGTCCAGCGTGCGGATCTGATCCGCCAGGATGCCGGGGATGTCAGCCAGGCTCTCCGTCTCGATCTCCGCGACGATGTCGTAGGGCCCCATGACCTCATGGACCTCGGAGACGTGGCGAATCGCACGAACCTGCACGGCGACGCGGTGCGTGGCCTCCGGCGCGGTGACGATCAGGACGTAGGCTTTGACCAAGAAGACGTTCCCTTCGTGCCGGGCAACGGCGTGGCCGGCGGTGTGTCCGGTCGCGCTGGCGCGGTCGGAGCACGCATTGTACGGCCGTGGATCGAGCCTCCTCGCACGCGTGGGGGTGATCTGCTGACCCGTCTGTGCGATACGGCACAAACTCATCGAACTCCGGTGCTACCATTCCGCGCAGCGGGATGATTGAGCCTAGCGCTTCACCACGCTGATAATCGACGCAACATCCGATTGACCGCGCATGTGGAGCGCGGCATCGTGCAAGAAACGGAGCGCCCGCCCACCAGGGGCGGGGAGACGCGGTGACCGGTCCGGGAGCGGACGCTTCGGTCCCTCCGACCATGTCCCGTTGCTTCTGTTTGTCTGCACAGGAAGACAGGGACGACCTTTCCCATGAGTAAGAACCTGGTGGTCCGCTTCGCGGGCGAAGGCGGTCAGGGTGTCGTGGGTGGCGCGGAGCTCATGGCTTCCGCGGCCGCGCAGGGCGGCTACCACGTACTGACCTTCTCCACCTTCCCGTCCCAGATCAAGGGCGGCCCCGCGTGGGGGCAGGCGCGCATTTCCAGCGAGCCCATCCTCACGCCGGGTGACTACTTGGACGTCCTGGTGGCGCAGAACCGCTACGCCTACGACCACAACGTCGAAGACCTTCGCGAGGGCGGCATCGTCGTCTTCAACTCCGAGGAGTTCGAGGTCGAGGACGGCGGGCGTGCGCTGGGTCTGCCGGCAGACAAGATGGCGCGCGAGGCCGGCAACCCGCTGGCCTCCACGATCATCCTCATCGGCGCGGTCGCGAACATGTCCGGCGTGGATCTGACCGCCATCGAGGACTTCATCACGAAGCGGTGGACGCGCGGCCGCCCGGGTGACCAGGCGATCGTGGATGGCAACATCGCCGCGCTGCGCATGGGCGCTGTGGAGGCGGAGAAGAGCGGTCTCACGCTGGAGGGCCTGGAGGCGGCGCCCACGCACGCCGAGAAGCGCATCCTGATCCGCGGCTACGAGGCCGCCTGCCTGGGTGCCCTCGCCGCCGGCCTGGACTCCTTCATCGGCTACCCGATCTCGCCAGCCACCACGATGCTGACGTACATGGAAGCGAACATGGTCGGCGAGGGTAAGTTCGTCGGTCAGAGCTCTTCCGAGATCGAATCGATCGGCGCCCTGGTGGGCGCGGGCTTCTCCGGCAAGAGCATCATGACCTCCACCGCCGGCCCCGGCCTCAGCCTCATGGGCGAGGGCCTTGGTCTGGCGTGGATGGCGGAGATCCCAATGGTCGTCGCGGACGTGCAGCGCGGTGGCCCGGCCACCGGCCTCCCCACGAAGACCGAGCAGTCCGACCTGATCTGCGCGATCAACCCCGGCCACGGCGACATGAGCGTCCCGGTGATCGCCCCCGGCGACCCGGAAGAGGCGTTCTTCGGTGCCGCGAAGGCCGTGAACTGGTCGGAGCGCTACCAGGGCCCGGTGATCCTCCTCACGGAGGCCTCCATCGCGGAGCGCGCGCAGGACATCGTCACACCGGACACCTCGAAGGTGACGCGGGAGAAGCGCACCGTCTCCGACGGCGCGACCGGTAACCTGCGCTACTCCGGCGACACCGTGAGCCCGTTCCCCGTGCCCGGTGGCCCGGGCGCCTACGTAGCGAACGGCTCCGAGCACGACGAGCAAGGTGACACCACCCACCTGCCCGAGGTTCACGTCACGATGACGGAGCGCCGCTTCGCGAAGCTCAAGGTTCTCAACGACGGCTGGTTCGAGGCTGAGAACGCCGACGCCGATGTCGTGCTGCTCCCGTGGGGCGGCTCAAAGGGCGCGGGCCGTGCGGCGTGGAACGAGCTGCAGGCGGAGGGCGTGGACATCGGCTGGTACTACACGATGTTCGTGAACCCGATGCCGGAGGCGATGCTCGCCGCGCTGAAGACGAAGCGCCTGGTGCTCGTGCCGGAGCTGAACTACCTCGGGCAGTTCTCCGGCATCCTGCGCTCGCTCGGCGTCAACGCACAGTCCATCACCCAGTACACCGGCCTGCCGTTCAAGGTGTCCGACCTCAAGTCGGAGATCCGCCACCGGCTTGAAACCAAGTAGCTGCCGAAACCCTCGCGTCCGCGAACACCGACCAGTAAGAGGTCACACACGATGAGCAAGCGAAACCCGGTCTACGACTTCAAGTGGTGCCCCGGCTGCGGCGACTTCGGCGTGAAGGTCGCCATTGAACAGGCGCTGGCGAAGCGCGCGATCGAGCGCAACGAGCCGATCGAGAACACGGCGCTGGTCGCCGGCATCGGTTGCTCCGGCAACCTGGTTCACCTGCAGGAGGGCCCGCAGCCCTTCGGCATCCACGGCATCCACGGCCGCACGCTGCCGATCGCGTACGGCCTGAAGTCCAACCGCCCGGACATGAACGTGCTGGTGGTCTCCGGCGACGGCGACTTCCTCAGCATCGGCGCCGAGCACATCGGCCCGCAGGCACGCCGCAATCTGGACATCACCGTGGTCGTCATGGACAACGGCATCTACGGCCTGACCAAGGGCCAGGCGTCGCCGACGACCGAGTTCGAGGTGGTCACCTCCACCACGCGTTACGGCAAGCTGGAGGACCGCATGAAGCCGCTGGAGGTCTACCTGGGCCTCGGCGTCGGCCACATCGCCTCGGAACTGTCGTCGCGCGTGAAGCAGCTGGGCGAGACGATCAAGGACGCGATGGACCACCCCGGGTTCTCCATCGTCCACGTGCAGTCTCCGTGCACCACGTACAACGACACGTACGCGCTGCTCAAGGGTGACGAGAAGAACGGCATCGAGCCGCTCGCGAAGCCGATCGCGGAAGACCACGACCCCAGCGACTTCATGGCCGCTCTGACGATCGCGAGGGGCAAGAGCGTGCCGATCGGTCTGCTCTACAAGCGCCCGGACAGCGTCCCCGCGCACGAGCGCCTCGCCCGTGCGAAGGAGCGCGCGAAGCCGCGCGAGTCCACTGTGGAGCAGC
>JAQCJS010000084.1 GCA_027592975.1 Chloroflexota bacterium | reverse complement strand
CGATGCCTCGCCGCGCCGTTAAGGGCGACAGCGATTCGCGTGCATCTACATTCCAGCGCGCCACCCCATGGAACCTGTAGCCGGAGGACGCCCTGTGCCCACTCGTCAGAAGACCAGCCAGCCCTCGAAGCAGACCGCCACCAAGCCGCCCGGCCGCCCCAGCGCCCACGCCGGCGGCACCGACCCGATCGCGATGCTGAAGGAGGACCACACCAAGGTGAGGGGCCTCTTCGATGACTTCGAGGCGGCGCGCACCTCGCGCAGCAAGCAGAGAATCGCCCGCGACGCGCTCATGGAGTTGGACATCCACGCGGGGATCGAGGAGGAGATCTTCTACCCCGCCTTCCGCGCCGAGTCCGAAGAGGAGCAGACGGAGGAGATCGTCCTGGAGGCGGAGGAGGAGCACCACGTGGTGCATCTGCTGATCGCCGAGCTGAAGGAGATCATGGGCACCGACGATCCGCGCTTCGATGCGAAGTTCACGGTGCTGGCGGAGAACGTCCGCCACCACATCAAGGAAGAAGAGAAGGAGATGCTCCCGAAGGCTCGCAAGCTGGGCAAAGACCGCCTGATGGAGCTGGGCGCGCAGATGATGGAGCGCCGTCAGGAAATGAAGCGCCAGATCAAAGACGGGATGGCGCAGGCCTCCTGACCCGAGGGCTGGCGCGGTGGGCGGGACGCGCCGTCCGCCCATCGCACTACCCACCCGGCACCGCGACGCTCCCGCCTCCCGACCTCCGCGGCGCTATGCTCCGCGCCGGAGCCGAGGAGGATGCGTGAACGACAGTGGACTGGACATCTCCATCGAGTACTGCGCGGAGTGCGGCTACTACCCGCGCGTCGCGTGGCTCCTGGGCGAGGTCATGGGCGACATCCAGCACGACGTGAAGCGGGTGACGATCATCCCCTCCGGCGGTGGCCGCCACGAGTGGAAGGTGAACGGCGAGGTCGTGTTCAGCAAGGCCGCCGAAGACCGGCACCCCGACGTGGACGAGCTGAAGGCGGTCATCTACGAGCGGCTCGCCTAGTCCGGCCCCCTGCCGCCTCGTTGTGCCGTAGGATGCGCCCACGAGGAGCCGCCCATGCCTGACGAACCGACGATCCGCATCTTCGATCCGCGCGGCCACGTCTTCGCGCAGGAGCGGACGCTGGCGCAGCGGCCCCGCTCGCTCGCCGGCCTGCGTCCGGGCATCCTGGAGAACCGCAAGCCGAACGTCCGCCTGCTGCTCACCTCCATGGTCGAGGCGATGCGCTCCGAGGTGGACCTCGGCGACGTCGTGATCGAGGACAAGCCGATCGCGGGGCCGCCCAGCCGCCGGAACATGGAGCGGCTGCGGGACTGCGACTTCGTGCTGGTCGGGTCAGCCGACTGAGGATCCTGCACGACGTGGAGTGTCCACGCCGCCGTCCTCCTGGAATCCGAAGGCATCCCGGCCGTGGTCATCGGCACGGATGAGTTCGCCGAACTTGTGCGGCTGGAGGCGGTCCAGCGCGGCCTGCCCGAGTTGCACCGGCTCGCGATCCCGCACCCGATCGGCGGCATCAAACCGGCGGCGGTCATCGAGAAGGCGCAGCCCACCGTGGCCGAGTTGATCGCGCAGCTGACGAGTGGAGAGCCCGCGTGACCTCGGAACGCACTCGCCGAGGGTGCCCCGCCGACCTGATCGACGCCCCGGAAGACATCGCGGCGTTCGCTCGCACGCTCGCCGCGCAGCGCATGACCGATGGCCTCCCCGTGATCCCGCCGACCGAGTCGCGCGTCGCGGAGATGCTCGCCCACACCGACCGGAATCCCCTCGAGATCGTCGGGATCCTCCCGCCCCGGCAGGGCGAGGCGACCGTGCACGCGATCGCGGTGAACGCCGTGATGGCGGGACTGGAGCCTCGGCTCTTCCCGATCCTGCTTGCCGCGTGGGACGCGATCTGCGACGTGTCGTTCAACATCGCGTCGATTAACTCGACGACACACCCCTGCGGCGTCTTCCTGCTGGTCAACGGCCCGCTGGCGCGGGAGGCGGGGATCGAGAACGGCCCCGGCTGCTTCGGCCCCGGCTTCCCGGCGAACGCCACCCTCGGCCGCGCGATCCGCCTCGTGCAGTTGAACGTCGCGGGCGCGTGGCCGGGCACCGGCGACCGCGCGACGCAGGGCTCCCCGGCGAAGTTCGCGTTCTGCTGCGCGGAGTTGGAGGACACCCCGGTGAACCCGTGGGGGCCGTACCACGTCCGCAAGGGCTTCGAGGCGGACGTGAGCACGGTGACCGTCTTCGGCGGCGAGGGCCCGCACAACATCCAGGAGCACGGCGCCAACACCGCCGAAGGCATCCTGCTGACGATCGCGGGATCCATGGGGCAGGCCGGCAGCAACAACCTGTTCCGAGGCGGCGAGCCCCTGCTGATCCTCGGTCCCGAGCATGCGGACACGATCGCCGCCGACGGCGTGAGCATCGAGGACATCCAGCGCTTCATCCACGAGCGCGCGGTCTACCCCTCCGCCAAGCTCGACCCGTGGTTCCGCGACGCCTACCGCGTGCGGCTCCCCGCAGGGCTCGAGGCGGAGGCCGACCGCCCCGACCTCGACTACCCGGTGATCGACCGGCCCGAGGATCTGCATGTGGTGGTGGCGGGCGGCCCGGGCAAGCACTCCGCATGGGTCTCCACCTTCGGCAATCAGACACTCCCGGTCACGCGCGTCATCGCTCGCGCCGACGGCACCCCGCTCCGTACGCTGGAGGCGTAGCGAGGGGGCGTCCCATGGCTGATCTCGACCTGGCAATCGTCGGCGGGGGCGTCGCGGGACTGACCGCGGGGCTGTACGCCGCCCGCGAGCGCCTGAGCGTGTCCATGTACGACCGCATGGGGCCGGGCGGCCAGTTGAACACTGCCGGCCGCATCGAGAACTTCCCCGGCTTCCCCGGCGGCGTGAACGCGTACGAACTCGGCCCGCGCATCGCGGAGCAGGCGATGGAGGCCGGCTGCGGCGTCCAGTTCGGCGAGGTGCAGGCGATCGCCCTCGACGTGACCGGCGGCGGGCCGGAGTACCTTCTCCAGACCGACGCTGGCGAGGTCACGGCCCGCGCCGTGATCATTGCGACCGGCTCACGCCTCGCGCGCCTCGGGATCGACGGCGAGGAGCGGCTGGAGGGGCGCGGCGTGTCGTACTGCGCGACCTGTGACGGCGAGTTCTTCCGCGACCAGGACGTCGTCGTCGCGGGCGGCGGCGACTCCGCGATCGACGAGGCGCTGCACCTCGCCGACACCGTGCGTTCGATCACCGTGGTCACGCGTGGCGAGGCGCTCCGCGGCTCGCGTGCCACCGCCGAGCGCCTGCGCGCGCTGCCGAACGTGCGCGTCCTGCCCGGCCACCTCGTCACCGCGCTCCACGGCGACGCGGCGCTGGAGGCAGTGACGGTGCAGCCGGTCGATGCGAACAGCGCGGCGGATCGCATCGAGGCCCGCGGGTTGTTCGTGTACGTGGGGCTGCTGCCCAACACCAGCCTCGTCAGCGCGCTGATCACGCTGGACGCGGCGGGCCACATCCCCGTGGATCTGGAGATGGCGACGGAGCGCGCGGGGCTGTTCGCCGCGGGCGACATCCGGCAGCGCTCCGCGCGCCAGCTCGTGTCCGCGGCGGGCGACGGCGCGACCGCCGCGATCGCCGCGGTGCGTTACCTGCGGGGCCGGTAACGGGCGTACCATCGCCCCGGCAGCCGAGGAGGCACGGGGATGGCGAAGATCACGGTGCACAACCCGACCGCGGGCGCTCCCGCCTCGCAGGAGTCGATCGCGGAGATGCCCGACCTGCGCGAGTCGCGCGTCGGCATCCTGACGAACCAGAAGCAACACGCCGAGCTGGTGCTCTCCGCGATCGCGGATCGGCTCTCGCAGGACTACGGCTGCATCAAGACGATGGTCGGCCACAAGGTCACCACCGGCCCCGCGAAGCCCGAGGTCATCGAGGAGCTTGTGAGCACCTCGGACTGGGTGCTCCTCGGGAGTGCCGACTGAGGGAGTTGCACGGCGTGGAGTATCCACGCCGCCGTCGAGCTCGAGAAGCGAGGGGTGCTCACGGTCACGCTGGCGACCGATGAGTTCGAGCAGCTGGCGCACCTGCAAGCGCGCGCCATGGGCTTCCCGGATCTGCGCATCTTCACGATCACGCACCCGCTGGGCGGCGTGCCGGAGGAGCAGGCGCTGGCAAAGGTAGAGGCCGCGGCGGCGGCGGTCGCCGCCATGCTCCTTCACCAGTAGACCGATCACGCGAGGCCCCATGCCGCAGAACCTCGACTTCCCGCCGCTCGTCGAGATCGACGACTCGATCGAGGCAGTCAACGAGTTCTTTGAGACGCAGGGGTGGACCGACGGGCTGCCGATCATCCCGCCGACGCCCGACCGCGTCCGCGCGATGTACCGGTACATCGACCGCGACCCGGACGAGGTGATCGCGACGCTCGCGCCTCGCAACGGCGAGGCCACCGTGGAGCGGATCGCGGTGAACGCCGTGATGGCGGGCGCTCGGCCGGAGTACCTGCCGGTGATCCTGACCGCCGTGCAGGCGATCGCGGAGGAGCCGTTCAACCTCAACGGGATGCAGTCCACCACCCACCCGTGCGGCGTGTTCGTGCTGGTGAACGGCCCGGTGGGACGCGAGTTGAACGTGAACCACGGCTACAACTGCTTCGGGCAGGGCTGGCGGGCGAACATGACCATCGGCCGGACGATGCGCCTCGTCATGCTGAACATCGGCGGCGGCACGCCGGGCGACGGCGACCGCAGCACCATGGGCACCCCCGCGAAGATCGCCTTCTGCGCCGCCGAGAACGAGGACGCCAACCCCTGGCAGCCGCTCCACGTGGAGAAGGGCTTCGCGCTCAACGACTCGACCGTCACCGTGATGGCGTGCGAGGGGCCGCACAACATGCAGGACCACGGAAGCATCACCGCGCTCGGCCTGCTCACGACGATGGCGATGTCCATGCGCGAGGCCGGCGGCAACCAGTTCCTGCGCGGCGGTGGCGAGCCGATGGCCGTCTTCGGACCGGAGCACGCGGCGACGATCGCGGAGGACGGCTACAGCAAGGACGACGTGAAGCGCTTCCTGGCCACGCACGCGAACCTCCCGCTGGACGAGGCCTCCCCCGACTGGGCGACGCGCGCCGCCGGCGCGGAGATCGTGCGTACGCCCGACGGTCGCGAGGCGATCCGCCTGACGGAGGACTGGTCACGGATCAACGTGATCGTCGCGGGCGGCGCCGGAAAGCACTCCGCCTGGATCCCTACCTTCGGCAGCGCGGAGATGACGAACACCGTCACCCGCCGCATCGAACGACGCGACGGCACACCCATCCGCTCCGTCTACGACCTCGCCCGATGACGGCGCGGTAGCCACGTGCCCGCGCCCCCGCTCGATGTCCGTCCGCTGCGCGACCGCATCGCCTCGCTCGGCATCGACGCGCTCGACTTCGACGCCGCGAACGAGGCGATCGAGCGCGCAGGGCTGGGCGACGGCCTGCCGGTCGTGCCGCCGACGGCCGCGCGCATCGAGGCGATGCTCGCGACGGGCGCGATCGAGGCGAGCGGCGACTTCGGCATGCTCATGCCCTCGTTCGTCGCGCCCACGGCGTGGGACGTCGCCGCCTGCGCGGTGATGGCGGGCGCGCGGCCCGGCTACCTCCCGGTGATCGCCGCCGCGCTGCGCGCGGTCGCGGAGCCGGAGTTCAACCTGCTTGGCGTGCAGAC
>JAQCJS010000083.1 GCA_027592975.1 Chloroflexota bacterium | reverse complement strand
GCCCCGCGCTAGCGGGAGCGGATCGGCTCGCGGCCGAGGATCGCGCCGACGCCGTGGCCGGTCATGCCGGTGGCGACCAGCACGTGCTGCGCGTCCTTCACCTGCCGTGCGCCGTCGCCCGGCTGGTCATCCGCGCGTCCCTGCACCTGCAGCACCGCCTCGCACCAGTGGCCGATGCCGTGAAGCCGGCCCTCGGAGATCTGGCCGCCGAACGTGTTGATCGGCATCTCGCCGCCCAGCCGGATGCGGCCGTCCTGGATCCACTGGTAGGCCTCGCCGCGGCCGCAGAAGTTCAGGCCTTCCAGCCACCAGTAGATGTCCGGCGAGAAGCCGTCGTACAGCATGCAGGCGTCGATGTCCTTCGGCTGCAGGTCGGTGCCCGCCCACAGCGTCCGGCCCAGGTTCACCGCGGTGTCGTTCTGCCACTCCTCGGGCGGCCGGTGTCGCCAGTCCCACCCGCCGGAGCCCAGCGCGTTCACGTAGGCCGGCTTCTGCTTCAACCCGGTGGCCCGGTCCGCGCGCGTCAGGACGATCGCCGCTGCGCCGTCCACCGGCATGTCGCAATCAAACAGGCACAGCGGATCCGCGATCATGCGGCAGTTCATGTAGTCCTCGAAGGACATCGGTTGCGAGTAGAAGGCCGCGATCGGGTTCTTGTTCGCGTTGGCGCGGCAGGAGATCACGTACTCCGCCATGTGCTCGCGGCGCGCGCCGTACATCTTCATGTAGCGCATGTAGCCGGCGGCGAAGCCCGTGGGCGCGTCACCCATGCCGTACGGCGCCTGGTACGCGTTGCCGGCGGTCGCCTTCGGCGCCTCCACCGGGCCGTTCGCGGCGCTGTTGCGCGTGCCGCTGCCGAAGGCGCCGGCGCGGGGCTGGTACATCGCGCGCCAGACCAGGACGGTGTTGGCCGAGCCGGCGTTGATCGCGTGGATCGCGGTGCCGATGGCGGTGGAGATGTTGCCACCGCCGTTCGACCACCAGTTGACCTGCTCGATGCCGAGGCCCTGCACCATCCACTGGAGGCCCGCGGCGCTCACGCCCGGCGTGGGGCCGACGCCCGGCCCGGTGCTCTCCGGGAACGTGGACAGCCCGTCAATGTCACGAAGCGTGAGGCCAGCATCCTCGATCGCCTTCAGCGACGCCTCGACGGCGAGCGCACCGATCGAGCGGTCCTGCTTCCGTCCGATCTTGGAGCGCCCCACGCCCACGATCGCCACGTTCCCACCTGCGCTGAACCCCATGTGCGGCCCCCCCCCGGCTCGTCTCTGGTGTGCTGCGCGGCATCCTACGGCACTCGTCCAATCTGTGGGCAGTCGCCCGCCCGGGCAAGGATTGGCGCGGCGGCGGGCGAGCCTCTAGAATCCACCGAGGCTCGTCGAAACCTGATTACTTGACCAAATAAGTCGTGAACGTAGAGAATGGCTCGCATGACCGCACAGACGATCTCGTCCGCCCGACGATTCACGATGCCGGAGTCCGTGCACCTCGCCGTGCTGCTGGTGCCGATCGCCATCTACCTCGTGGCGCTGGGTGCCGGCACGTCGCTCGCGACCTTCTTCGCGGTGGGCACGGCCGTCGGGTTCACGCTGCAGCGGGCGCGCCTGTGTTTCGTCTCCGCGTTCCGCGACCTGTTCATGCTGCACCAGGGCCGCACCGCGCGCGGGCTGCTCGTCGGCCTGGGCGTGGGCACGCTCGGCTTCGCGATGGTCATGGGGACGATCGTCGCTGACCCGTTCGCGGGTCGAAGCCCGGACGACGCGCACATCCTCCCCGTCGGCATCGCCACGGTGATCGGCGGCGGGCTCTTCGGGCTGGGCATGGTGCTCGCGGGCGGCTGCGTCTCCGGCTCGCTGTACCGCATGGGCGAGGGCTACGTCGGTTCGTGGGTGTCCATGGCGGGCGTGATGGTCGGCCTGTACGCGCTGAACCGCACCTGGAACTGGTGGTGGGACGTCAGCATCTCCACCTCGCCGCGCGTGTGGTTCCCCGCCAACATCGGCTACACGGGTGCCATCGTGATCACGCTCGCGCTCCTCGCGGCCGCGTACGTGGGGACGCTGTGGTGGGAACGCAAGCAGGCGTTCGTCGCGAACGTCACCATCCGCCGAGCGCAGCCCGCGCCCCCTGCCAGCGTCGCGGACGACGTGCGCGTGGCGTTGCGAGGCGTCTTCCGCCGCGAGTGGTCGCCGCTGGCCGGCGGTGTCGTGCTCGCCATGCTGAACGTGCTGCTCTTCATCAAGTACCGCCCGCTGGGCGTCGTCGGCGAGATCTCGCGCTGGGCCAACGACCTGGGCAGCGCCGCCGGTGTGCCCGTCGCCGTGCAGAAGGGCCTGGAGGGCCTCGCCGGCTGCGCCGCCGCGCTGACAGAGGGCGCGTCCTGGTTCACGGACGGCTTCATGCTGAACATCGGCATCATCGTCGGCGCGTTCGTCGCGGCGGTGCTGGCGCGGGATTTCCGACTGCGGGTGCCGCGCCAGCCGCAGCGCTACGTCCAGTCGCTGGGCGGCGGCGTGATCATGGGCTACGGCGCGGGACTGGGGCTGGGCTGCACGCTGGGCGCGTTCTACTCCGCCATCCCCTCGCTCGCCCTCAACGGCTGGGTGTACGCCGTCGCCATGGCCGGCGGCGCGCTCATCGGCACGCGCATCATCCGGAGGCTCGCGTGAGCAACAGCGCCCCTCAGGGCTCCGGCAGCGCAGAGCAGCCCGCCGTGACCGAGATCGCCCTCGGTGCGCGCCCCCTCCCGCAGACGATCTCGGACATCGAGGACGCGATCGGGCGCGCGGCGGGCGGCGAGCTGCTGGACCTGACCACGGAGCACGACGTGATCGTGAAGTACGTGGTTCCCACTGCCGCCGTGCGCGGCGTCAAGTCGTCGTTTCGACGCGACGCGGAGCTGGGCTGGCGCATCGCGCTCCGTCCCCGCACCGCGGGCGCGGCGAAGAGCGAGTAGCAAGCAGCCTCGTACGAGGAGTGTGAATGATGGCTGAGACTGAAACCACCGTCCCCGTGCTGGACGTGCGTGGCGAGATCTGCCCGTACCCCATGCTCCGCACGAACAAGGAGCTGGACGAGGTGCACCCCGGCATCAGCGCGCTGGACGTGCTGACCGACCACCCGCCCGCACTCTCCACCATCCCCCCGGAGGCGATGAAGCGCGGCTACGGCTGCGAGATCGACGAAGTCCGCGAAGGCGAGTGGATGATCCGCCTCTTCAAGGACGAGTAGGACGACAGGCGATTCGCACCGCCCGCTGTGGCGGTGGATTCGAAGCACGGCCCGCGCTGCTGGCGCGGGCCAGATTCTCAGAGGGAGCAAGATGAAGTTCGATTTCACGCCTCGCAAGAGCGTGTGGCTGCTGGGCGCGGCGGTGCTGGCAAGCGCCGCGATCGCCTGCGGAGCGCAGACGGAGACGAAGCCCGCCGAGGCCCCGAAGGCCGCGGCGACCGCCGCCCCGGCTAAGGCCACCCCGGCCGCGCAGCAGCTCAAGCCCAACCTGGACCGTCTGGTGAGCGTTGACTGGCTCGCCGGCAAGGCCTCGGACGCCAACGTGGTGGTCGCTGACCTCCGCACAAAGGCGAAGTACGACGCGGGTCACATCCCCGGCGCCGTCTGGCTCTCCACCGCGGAGTTCAACCAGAAGAAGGGCGGCATCGGCGAGCTCGCCGCGGCCGCGCAGATCGCGACCGCGCTGGGCAAGGCCGGCATCAAGCCGGAGCACACCGTCGTCCTGTACGACGACAAGGGCAGCCTGTGGTCCACGCGCATCGCTTGGAGCCTGGATGTCTACGGGCACAAGGACTCTCGCGTGCTGAACGGCACGTGGACGGCCTGGGAGGCGGCGAAGAAGCCCGTCTCCAAGGACGTGCCCGCGCGCCCGGCGACCCAGTACGCCTTCACCGCGAAGCCGAACGAGGCGATCGTGGTGAGCATGGAGCAGATGGTGAAGGCGGTCGGTGACCCCTCCAAGATCGTCTGCGACTCTCGCACGGCGGAGGAGTACGCGGGTCGTGACCTGCGCGCTCCGGCGAAGGCCGGCGGCCGCGTCCCCGGCGCGAAGAACCTGGCCTACTCGGACGCCGTGACCAAGACGGGCGAGTTCCTTCCGGTCGCTGACCTGAAGAAGCTCTACGACACGGCCGGCATCGTCGCGCAGGACAACCAGACGATCTTCACGTACTGCCAGTCCGGCATCCGCGCCGCGCACGCCTGGTTCGTGCTGAAGGAGATCATCGGCTACCCGAGCGTCGCCGTGTACGACGGCTCCTGGGAGGAGTACGGCTCCTCCAACAACAAGATCGAGACGTCGCGCTCCTAGCCCGCGCGCCTCGTCCGAGGAGCAACGCGGAGGCCCCGGGCGACCGGGGCCTCTGTGCGTCTGATGCCCGCGTGTCTGATGTTCGCGCGTCCGATGCGAGAGAATGACCGCATGCCCCACGCACTCGCTCGCCGCCTCACCCGCCCCGCGCTGCTGCTCGCCGCACTCACGCTGATCCTCGCGCTGTCCGGGTGCGGTACCGCCCCGGCGATCGAGCGCGGCGCGGAGCTGCGCGTGCGCTGGGTGCTGCCGCAGGCGTTCCCCGCGACGATCAGACTGCACCGCACCGTGCAGGGGCAGCCGCTGTGGCTCATGAGGTCGTACCCCGCCGGGGAGGCGCCCGAGGCCGGCAGCGACGTAGGCGCCGAGATCGCCGGCGGGAACATGCGCGTCACGCTGGACGAGGCGCAACTGGTGGTTGCGGTGCTGCGCAACCCGCTGGATCGGCCGGCGCGCTTCTGGGTCGCGCCCCACCTGCCCACGCCCCACAGCGCGGAAGATGCGCTGATGATCCGCTGTCTCTGCACGGGCGAGACGTACGAGGTGCCGGCGCTCGGCACCTGGACACGCGTGATGGAACTGGGCATCCGCCGCCGTGACGCCGTGGACACCCTCATCGTCACGCACGTGGTGACGGAAGGCGAAGCACCCGCGATCGAGGCGTCGCGGGCGCACGGGGGGCACTAGCCCGCCCTCGGACGTCAGCGCTGCAGCAGCGACTCCGCCGCCTTGCAGGAGTCGGCGACCGCGGCGAGCGCGACGTCGGCGGACGACCAGCGGTTGGTGCGCCCGAACGCGAGGCCGACCGCCGTGCCGTTCAGGCACGTGCTCAGCGTCTTCAGCTCAGCCTGCTGCTTCGCGGTGCGCGCCTGCTCGTCCTTCAGGTCGCCCTTCGTCTGCATCAACTCCGCCTCCAGCAGCCCCACACGCTGCTTCGCGGCATCGCGTTCATCGGTGAGCGCCGCGACCTGGCCCTGTGCCGATTCGGCGGAGCTCTGCAGCGCACTCTGCTCCTGCGTCCTCGTCGTGATCGCCCCCTCGAGGCTCGCGATCTTCGCCTCGCGCTGGACGATGGCGTCACGCGCGGCCGCCAGTTCGCGGGCGGCGGCGGCACTGTCGCTCGCACCGGACGACACCTGGATCAACAGCAGCGCGATTGCGATGCCCGCGAACGCCGCGAACGCGATCATCCCCACGCGCGGCGAGACGCGCGGTAGCACCGCGGCCCTGATAGGAGACGGCGCGCCGAGGTGCAGCGTGGAACGCACGGTGGAGGGCAGCGTGGCGGCGGGCGCCGCGGAGGCAACTCGGCGTCCTGCACGTCCAGCGGCGTCACCGATCGCCCCGCCGATCGCGTTCCCGGCGTCGCGCGGCAGGCGCACGCGCAGGCTCGGCAGCCGGAGCGGTGAGACGCCGGGGATGCGGATCGCGC
>JAQCJS010000082.1 GCA_027592975.1 Chloroflexota bacterium | reverse complement strand
GGATCGACCTCACCCGGCCCCCTCCTTCCAGGAGGGGGCCGGGTGAGGTCGACCGCTCTGCGGCCGCCTCGGTACGACCCTGCGCTCCGCCGCCGCCGCTCGTCGCCACCGAGCACAGCGCCCTTCCGCGCTCTGCCGCGTTCGCCTCGGTACCCTCCGTGCGGCCATGCGGGAGCGCGGGCGTTCGCCGGGGAGCGCGCCGGATCCGCGCGCCTCGATGCCCGCCACGCCGTGCGCGGCTAGACTGCGCACCACGACGAACATCGGCGCTGACGCACGCGCCGGGAGTGAGGGACGGCGATGATCCGCGTAGCGATCTGCGGCACCGGGACCATGGGCCAGCTCGTGCTGGAGACGATCGAGGCGCAGGAGGATCTGCAGCCGGTCGGCTTCGTGGAGCCGCTGGCGCAGGGGGACGAGGAGCACCGCGCCTCCAGCGGTACCACCTACGGCGTCCACGCGGATCCCGCCGCGCTCTTCGAACGCACGCACCCGGACGTGGTGGTGGACTTCACCAACGCGCAGTTCACTCCCGCGCTGGTGGACGCCGCGCTCAAGCACGGCGTGCGCCCGGTCATCGGCACGTCCGGCGTGGACGCCGCCACGATCGCGAAGCTGCGCGAGGGATCCGCGGCCGCGGGGCGGGGCGCGGTGTACGCCGCCAACTTCGCGATCGGCGCGGTGCTGCAGATGTACATGGCCGCGCTCGCCTCGCGGTTCTTCGACAGCGCAGAGATCATCGAGCTGCACCACGACCGGAAGGTGGACACGCCCAGCGGGACGGCGCTCACCACGGCGCGGCTGATGCGCGCCGCGCGTGAGACGGACTTCACCATGAACGTCCCTACCCTGGAGCACCTCCCCGGCGCGCGCGGTGCGGACACGGGGGGCGTGCCGATCCACTCCGTGCGGCTGCCCGGCTTCGTCGCCTCGCAGGAGGTCATCTTCGGCGGGTTCGGCCAGACGCTCTCGCTGCGTCACGACACCGCGGGCCGCGAGGCGTTCATGCCCGGTGTGGTGATCGCCGTCCGCGAGGTGATGAACCGCAACGGGCTTGTCGAGGGCCTCGACCAGCTCGTCGGGCTGGGGAACTAGCGCGTGGCGATGCAGTCGTTCGGCCTGATGGATCTGCAGCTCCGCATCGACCCGGACGCGCGCACGCTGTACGTGGTCCTGGGCCACAGCGGCGAGATGGCGATGGAGACGCGCGAGCTGGACGAGCGCCGCACGCTGGACTACGACCTGAAGGGCGACCTGGTCGGCGTGGAGTTCCTCGACATCGACGAGGGCATCGACCTGGACGGCGTCCCGCACGCCTCGAGGATCGCGCGGGCGCTGCAGGTCATGCGCGGCGTGGAGTGGACCTGGAGCGAGGGGGCGTAGGGCTCGCGCCTACTCGCCCGGCGGGTAGTCCGCGGGGTGGTCCCAGTCGATCGTCGCGAGCGTGTAGCCGACCCAGCCGAGGAGCACCGACAGCGGTGCCGTGAGCAGCGCGAGCAGCAGCCACACGGGGAACGAGCGGCGGCCGAGCTGGCGCAGCACGGCGATCTGCTGGAGCGCCGCGATCGCCATCAGCGCGCGTCCGAGTATCCGCGACCGTGCCTGGGTCATCGGCCCCATGGGGACTCCTAGTGGCCGTTCGGCCGGGCCGCCTCGGCCTCCATCGCCCGGCGGAGGTCGGGCGGGAGCAGGTTCGGGATGCCCTCGCTGATCGGGAAGGTCTCGGCGCAGACGGCGCAGGAGAGCGCGCCCTCGATCACCTCGCCACCCTCTTCGCGCGTGGTTGCGAGCGTGAGGACGCCCTTGCAGATCGGGCAGGCGAGGATGTCCATCAGGTCGTGGCGCATGAGGGCCTCCAGTCCTCCGATGATAGGCGCGGGGCAAGGCGTGCGGGAAGCCGTCGCCCGCGCCTAGACTCGATCGTGGCGCGCACGCATCACGACGGGCGCATCGAGGATGTCCGAGGGCGCATGACCACCACCGGTAGCCGCCGCACGATCCCGCTCCACCGCGCCTACGCGGCGATCACGGACGAACAGATCGCCATCCGGCCCTCCCGGCGCGACCTCGTCGGGCCGATCGTGCAGGCGGCGCTGGCGGCGCTGGCGGTGTGGGCGCTGGTGGTGTTCATGAACGCGTTGCCGCTCTGGGTGCTGGTGCTGCTACTGCTCTTCGCGATCGTCGCGGGGCCCACGGCCATGCTGGGTTTCGTCTACCAGGTCGCCGGCAGCTCCTTCCTGATGGAGCGTCCGAAGGGGACGTGCCGCTGGCAGCAGGGCTTCCTGGGCCTGGGCCTGGGCACGCAGGAGTTGGTGCCGTTCGCGCGCATCAAGCGCATTGAGGTCGCCGGGGACTTCGAGGACGAGCTGCCGGGCGGCGATCTGCAGGACGTGGTGCGCTGGGACGTGCGCGTGGTGAAGGACAACGACCGCGTGCTGGACGTGGCCGCGACCATGGCGGCGCGCCCGCTGGCGGAAGAGGCGCTCGCCCGCGCGAACGACCTCGCGTGGTCGCTCGCGGAGATGGCCGGCGCTCCGTTCATCCCGGCCACGCTCCCCGCGTGGGCGCTGGACACCGCCGCCCCGGACGAGGACGCGAAGGATGCCGAGGACGCTGGGGCGTAGCCGAGGCCGGCCCGCGCTTCCGCGACCCCGTCCGCCCATGCCCGTCCGCCCATGCCCATGCGACCACGCCCGTGCGACCATGGATGCTCAGACTGGCTAGTCCCGGAGGTACCTGTGGATCGCTCTCTCGAACTGATGCGTGACGCGAAGACCATCGCGGTCGTCGGCGTCTCCTCGAAGCCCGACCGCGCCTCGAACGAGGTGGCGAAGCACCTGATCGATGCGGGATACACCGTCTACCTCGTCAACCCGGTGGAGGAGGGCGAGATCTTCGACCGGCCGGTGTACGACTCCGTGCAGGAGCTGCCGGAGACGGTGGACATCGTCGACATCTTCCGGCGCCCTGGTGACGTCCCTCCGGTGGTGGAGGACGCGATCGCGGCCGGTGCGAAGGCCGTGTGGATGCAGCTCGGCATCGTGAACGAGGACGCCGCCGCGACGGCGCGCGCCGCGGGCCTGGAGGTCGTGATGGATCTCTGCACGAAGATCGAGCACCAGAAGCTGGACGTGCGAGGCCAGGCCTGACGCTCTGATCGGGGGCCTCGCGCCGGTGGGGCCACGGCGATTGTGATGGGCCAGCGGCTGCTGCTAGCCGGTAGCCCAGAAACGCGCGATACAAGAGCCGGAGGCGCAACAGCCTCCGGCTCGCTCGTTTCGAGCGTGATACACTTCCTGCCTAACGGGCGTGGGAGCAGGTGCGGGTTGCTCGACCACCTCGGTGAGAAGTGCGGCGTATTCGGCGTCTACGCCCCTGGCGAAGACGTCGCTCGGCTTACCTTCTTCGGGCTGCACGCGCTGCAGCATCGCGGACAAGAGTCCGCCGGCATCGCCACCACGGACGGCAAACGCATCCACCTGTACGCCGAGATGGGTCTTGTGTCCCAGGTGTTCATGGAGGAGACGCTCTCCACCCTCCCCGGCTTCGCGGCCATCGGCCACACCCGCTACTCCACCACCGGCGCCTCGATCCAGTGCAACGCACAGCCCTTCGTCGTCCGAGGCGCCCACGGCGAGATCGCCATCGCCCACAACGGCAACGTGGTCAACGCGGACGTCATGCGCGCCGACCTGGATGCGGTCGGGGTGCAGTTCGAGACCACCACCGACACCGAGGTCATGGGCCGGCTGCTGGTGGAGACGCCGGGCGAGACGTGGGACGAGCGCTTCGCGACGCTGATGCGGCGCGCCAACGGTGCCTACTCGCTCACCCTGCTCACGAAGGACGCGCTGTTCGGCGTGCGCGACCCGCTGGGCATCCGTCCGCTGTGCATCGGCCGCCTCAATGGCCACGGCTGGGTGTTCGCCTCCGAGACCTGCGCGCTCGACCACCTGGGCGCGGACTTCGTGCGCGAGGTCCAGCCGGGCGAGGTTGTGCGCATCGACGCGGAGGGGCTGCACTCCTCGTACCCGCTGGGCGAGACCGTGCCCATGGCGGAGGGCCAGTCGCAGGCGCTGTGCCTCTTCGAGTTCATCTACTTCGCCCGCCCCGACTCTCGCCTCGGTGGGGAGTTGCTGCACCCGGTTCGCATGCGCATGGGCGCGAAGCTGGCTGCGGAGCACCCGGTGGACGCGGACATCGTCATCGGCGTGCCGGACTCGGCGACGGCGGCGGCGATCGGCTACGCGCAGGCCTCCGGCATCCCCTACGCCGAGGGCCTGGTGAAGAACCGCTACGTGGGCCGCACCTTCATCCAGCCCGACCAGCGGCTCCGTGAGCGCGGCGTCCGCCTGAAGTTCAACCCCTTGCGCGAGGTGCTCCAGGGCAAACGCGTGGTGGTGGTGGACGACTCGATCGTCCGAGGCACCACGACCCCGCGCGTCGTCGAGATGCTCCGCCGCGCCGGCGCGCTGGAGGTGCACTTCCGCATCACCTCGCCGCCGATCACGCACCCCTGCTTCTACGGCGTGGACATGGCGACCCGCGGCGAGCTGATCGCCGCGCAGCAGAGCGTGGAGGAGATCCGCGCGCACATCAACGCGGACAGCCTCGGCTACCTGTCGATCGAGGGCACCGTCGCAGCGACCGGGCAGGTCGCGGGGAACCAGTGCACGGCGTGCTTCACGGGCCAGTACCCGGCCGCCGTGCCGCTGCAGTTCGACAAGTTCGCCCTCGACACCACGCGCAACGAGGGCGACGAGGTCACGACCGAGTCACCCATCGTCACCACGCTGGCGTAGCGAGGCGGCGGACTCCGGCGATCCTGCGCTCGCGGGTAGCCACGCACCTAACGCCCCCGCGCGGTACCCTGTGTCCCTCGCGACACCTCCCCGTCGACGTGAGTGCGCCCATGCCTGAACCGACGTCCGAGCAGCCTCGACGCTCCATCTCCTACGCCGACGCCGGGGTCGATATCGACGCGGGCGACGCGACGGCGCGCCGCTTCGGCGCGATCGGTCGAAGCACGCACGGGCCGGAGGTGCTGCGCCTGGGCGGCGGCTTCGCCGGGCTGTTCGCGCTGGGCGACAAGGGCTACCGCGACCCCGTGCTGGTGGGCGCGACGGACGGCGTGGGCACGAAGGTGCTGATCGCCGCCGCGCTCGGCCAGTTCGAGGGCGTGGGGCGCGACGTGGTGAACAACAACGTCAACGACCTGATCACCGTGGGCGCCGAACCGCTGTTCTTCCTCGACTACCTCGCCACCGCCAACCTCGCGCAGGAGCAGCGCATCGCGATCGTCGAGGGCATCGGCGCGGCGTGCGCGGAACAGGGGATCGCGCTGCTGGGCGGCGAGACCGCGGACATGCCGGACATCTACCGCAGCGGCGACTTCGACCTGGCGGGGTTCATCGCCGGCGTCGTCGAGCGCGACGGGATCATCGACGGCTCCCGGCTGGCCGAGGGCGATGCGTTGGTGGCGCTGCCCTCCACGGGCCTGCAGACCAACGGCTACTCGCTGGTGCGCGCCATCTGGGGCCTCGGCAAGGGCCTGGGCGTCGAGGCCGAGCGCGCGGTGCTGGACGAGCGTCCGGAGGAGCTGGGTGGCCGCACGCTGGGCGAGGCGCTGGTGGCGGTGCACGGGTCCTTCTACCCCCCGCTGAAGCCCCTCATGGGCTCGCTGAAGGCGCTGGCGCACATCACCGGCGGCGGCATCCCGGGCAACCTGGGCCGGCCGTTCCCGGAGACGCTGGCGGCTCAGATCGACATCGACTCGTGGACGCCCCCCGGCCTGTTCGCGCTCATCCAGCGCGAGGGCAACGTGGAGGACG
>JAQCJS010000081.1 GCA_027592975.1 Chloroflexota bacterium | reverse complement strand
CTGCCGGTGAACCCCAGCGGCGGCCTGATCGGCGTCGGCCACCCGGTCGGCGCGACCGGCACCCGCCAGATCCTCGATGCGTGGCGCCAGGTCACCGGGACCGCCGCCGGCACCCAGGTCGAGGGCGCACGCCGCGTCGCCACGCTGAACATGGGCGGCTCCGGCACGACCTCCGTGGCGATGGTGATCGGGCGGTAGGCCACTCGTCGAAGAGACCGCGAGGGGCGAGCGCCCGCCCTGCCCACCGTGCCCTCGATCGACGGGGCGCGGCAGAGGTTCTGAATGACAGGGGCTGCGTCCCCACCGCCCCGCGGAGTCGGTGAGCCTCGCGCGCTCCCTCCGGATGAGGTGCGAAGGGATGGGCCGACCCGCGCAGACACCCCGAGCGTCCGCCCGCGCCCTACAGGCTCATCTCGTGCACGTCCGGCGCGATCGTCAGCGGGGCGTCCGTCGCCGCCATCACCTGCTCCACCGTCACCCCTGGTGCCACCTCGCGCAGCACGAAGCCGCCCGGCGTCACCTCGATCACCGCGAGGTTCGTGACGACGAGGTCGGTGCACGCCTGCGCCGTGAGCGGGTAGGTGCAGCGCGCCATCAGCCGGCTCGCGCCGTCGCGTGTGACGTGATCCATCGCCACGATCAGGCGCTTCGCGCCGCTGGCGAGATCCATCGCACCGCCCATGCTGCCACCGCCGCGCTCCGGGACCATCCAGTTCGCCAGGTCGCCGTTCGCCCCCACCTGCAGCCCGCCCAGCACGGAGACATCCACGTGCCCGCCGCGGATCATCGCGAACGAGGTCGCGGAGTCGAAGAACGACGCGCCCGGTACCAGTGTGATCGGCTGCCCGCCGGCGTTGATGTGCTCGCGGTCGAACGCGCCGCTCTCATCGATCCCGCCCAGGCCGAGGATGCCGTTCTCCGTCTGGAACAGCACGCCGTGATCCTCGGGCAGATGGCTGGGCACCAGCGTGGGCACGCCGATGCCGAGGTTCACGATCATGCCTCGATGCAGCTCGTGGGAGACGCGCAGCGCGATCAACTCGCGCGGGAGCCCCTCCGGGTGCGGGCGGCCCGTCATGGCGTGAACACCTCGACCGGCGCGCACTGCACGATCCGGTCGACGAACGCCGCCGGCGTGCCCACGCGCTCCGGGTCGATCTGCCCCACCTCCACGATCTCCTCGACCTCCACGATCACGAGGTCGGCGGCCATCGCCATGATCGGGTTGAAGTTGCGGCCGGAGGCGCGGTACTCCAGGTTGCCCAGCCGGTCGGCGCGTTGCGCCTTCAGCAGCGCCACATCCGCGCGCAGCGGCTCGTCCAGCAGGTACGTCACCCCCTGCACCTCCACCGTGCGCTTCCCCTCGGCCACGGGGGTGCCGAGGCCGGTGCGCGTGAGCACGCCGCCGAGGCCCGCGCCGCCCGCGCGGATGCGCTCCACGAACGTCCCCTGCGGCGACAGCTCCAGCGTCACCTCGCCGCGGTGGTACTGCTCCTCAAACCGGCTCTTCTTCGCGCTGGACGCTCGGATCGCGAACGTGGCGATCATCCCCGCCAGCTGCCGGTCCTCGCACAGCTCATCGAGCAGGTCGCCGAAACCGATGTTGTTCGCCATGCCCAGGATGTTGCGCGTGCCGCGACGCCGCAGCGCGCGGATCAGGTTGCTGGGCGTGCCCGCCGTGACGAACCCGCCGAACATGACGCGCGCGCCATCCTCGATCCCTTCGAGGGCGGCGGCGGGCGTGTCGTAGACGGTGGCGACCATGCGGCGATTGTGTCGAGGCGCCGCGCGATGCGCAAACCCCGCGCGTGCCCTCGCTACAGGCGCAGCTCGCTGGAGTGGCCGGGGAACAGCCGTTCGCCGGTGACGCGCTGCTTCGCGGCGTTCGCCGCGATCGCCGCCTGCGCGAAGCCGGTGACCAGCAGGTTCAGCGACGCCTCGCCCTGCACGGAGGCCACGTCGCCCGCGGCGAAGACGCCCGAGAGGTTCGTCTCCATCAGCGCGTTGACCACGATGCCGCGCGAACCCGACAGCTCCAGCCCCCATGCCCCGATCGGCCCGAGCGCCGCCTTGAAGCCGATGTTGATGAGCACCGTGTCCACCTCGAGATCGCGCGCCTCGTGGCTCGTGCCGTGCTCGATCCTCGCGCTCGCCACCACACCGTCGCCGCCGACCGCCATCAGCTCGTACGGCGTCAGCACCTCCACGTTCGAGGTGCGCAACTCGGTGACGCTGGACTCGTGCGCGCGGAACTCGTCACGACGGTGGATCAGCGTGATGTGACTGGCCCAGTCCTTCAGGTTCAACGCCCAGTCGACCGCGGTGTCACCGCCGCCGACGATCAGCAGGCGCTTGCCGCGCAACGGGCGCTTGTCCTGCACGAAGTACTCCACTCCGCGCCCCTCGAACTCCACGACGCCGGGGCGATCCATCCGGTTCGGCGCAAACGCGCCGATGCCCGCGGTGATGATCACCGTGCGCGTCAGGTGGTGATCCGTCCCGTCGCCGACGCGCCACACCTCCTCGCCATCGACCGAGGTGCGGTCCAGCGTCTCCGCGCGTCGCCCGTACACCATCTCCGGTGAGAACGTCTCCGTCTGCGCCACAAGCTGCGTGACGAGATCCTTCGCCAGCACCTTCGGGAAGCCGGGCACGTCGTAGATGTACTTCTCCGGGTACAGCACGGCGAGCTGTCCGCCCGGCTGCGGGAGCGCCTCGATGATCTTCGTGCGCATCCCGCGCAGACCGGCGTAGAACGCCGCGAACAGTCCCGAGGGACCGGCACCCACGATCGTGGTGTCGAAGACCTCACTCATGACTCGCCTCGCTATCGTGCGGACGCGCTCGCCGTAGATCGCGACGCTGCTGCGAGGTCGAGTGTCGCACGGACGACCTCCGCCGGGGTGACGCCCATCAGGCAGCCGTGGTGGACCTCCGGACAGACGCTCTTGAAGCAGTAGGCGCAGGGCACGGGCGCGGACAGGACGCGGTGCTCCACGCGCCACGGCGTGTGCTGCGGGTTGGTGAGCGCGTACAGATCCACGACCGGCGTCCCCACGCCCGCGGCAAGGTGCGCGGGCGCGGTGTTGTTGCACACCAGCACGTCTGCCGCCGCCACGGCGGCCGCCAGTTCCGCGAACGAGAGCAGACCCGTGAGGTCGATCGAGGGCACGGCCGCCAGCGTGCGCACATGCTCCACCAGCGGCGCCTCGTGCGCCTCGCCGGTGAACGCGAGGTGCCAGCCGTGGCGCGCAACCAGATCGCACGCCACCTCGGCGAACCGCTCCGGCGCATACCGCCGCGAGGACGCGGACGCGCCGACGTGCATCAGCGCGAGGCGCACGCCGTCGGACGGCAGCAGCGCGCGCACACGCGCACGCGCCTCCTCGGGCAGATCCAGCCGGATGCGGTCGTCATCGACCTGCGCACCGACGCTCGCCACCAGATCGATCTGGCGCTGCACCTCGTGGCGCATCGCATCGACCGTGTCGGTCTCGGGGATCCAGTCGGTGAGCAGGTGGTACGGATTCTCGCGGCAGTGCGCCAGGCGCAGCGGGATGCCGGCCCACGTTGCGAAGAGCGCCGCCGGCAGTGGGTTCTGGCTGAACACCGTGAAGATCGCGCAGGCGTCGAACGCGAGCGCCCGCACCTGCTCCAGCAGCGCGAGGTCGTCCTCGGCGCGTGGCGGGCGGTCGTGCTTCATCCACGGCGCATCCCACACCAGCACCTCGTCCACGCGGGGCAGCAGCGCCGCCGCCGCCGCCCCCGCGGGCGAGGTGAGCAGCGTGACCGTGCGCCCGGGGGTCGCATCGGATGTGCCGCCGCGGAGCGCGCGCAAGGCTGGCTCGGTCATGAGCACGTCGCCCGCCGCATCCAGGCGGATCGCCAGCACACGCCGGGCCGACCGCCAGTTGCCAGTCATCCCGCGGCCGACTGCGACACGGATCGGATCTGGGCGATGAGCCCGGTGGTCGAGGCACCCTCGATGTAGGGGAGGAAGCGGACCTCGCCGCCCAGCGCGCGCACCAGCGCCGCCTCGGGCAGGGTCTCGTCGGAGTAGTCGCCACCCTTCGCGACGATGTCCGGGCCGATGAGCCGGATCAGCGCCTCCGGCGTGTCCTCCTCGAACGCGATGACGTGGTCCACACTGCTGAGGGCTGCGAGCACCTGCTGCCGATCCTCCAGCGCGTTCACCGGGCGCCCCGTGCCCTTCAGACGGCGCACGCTCTCGTCCGCGTTCACGCCCACGATGAGCACGTCGCCCAGCGCCTTCGCCTGGCTCAGGTAGGTCACGTGGCCGCGATGGACGATGTCGAAGCACCCGTTCGTGAACACCACGCGACGCCCGGCCTGCCGGTGCGCGTTCACCAGCGCGAGAAGCGCGCGCCGGTCTTCGAGGATCTTGCCGCCGTCCAGCAGGCCCGCCCGGACGTCGTCCAGCGTGCAGACGGTGGTGCCGTCGCGCTCCACGACCGCCTGCGCTGCGGCGCGTGCCACCTCGGCCGCCGCGGGCATCGTCGCGCCCGCGCCCAGGCCGAGTGCGAAGGCGGCGGAGAACGTGTCACCCGCGCCCGCCGCGCGCGCATCGGGTGCCGCGTTCGCGTAGGTGCGGTACCAGCCCCCATCGCGATCGAGGATAACGGCGCCGTCCACGTCCAAGGTGACCGCGACGTACTGCGCGCCCACGCGCGTGAGGAGCCGTGCGGCGCGGCCCAGCACCGTCTGCACGCGATCGCCCACGCCCACGCGGATGGATCCGCCGAGCAGCGCGACCGCCTCCTCGAAGTTCGGCTTGACCGCGGTCACGCCCGCCTGCCGGTACTGCGACAGGTGCCTGGAGTCCACGAACAGCACTCGAGGCGTGCTCCGCTGGAGTTCCGTGAGCGCAGCGACCACGTTCGGCGTCAGGACGCCGTAGCCGTAGTCGGACACGATCACCACATCCATCTCGCGGTAGCGACGCCGCAACGCGGCGATCACCCGCGCCTCGACCTCCGGGGCGGTGACGGACGTGGTGCCGGTGTCGAAGCGCAGCATGAGCTGTGGCCCGGCGACCACCCGCTGCTTGGACAGCGTGGCCCGGCCGGGCACGGCGATCGCATCGTCCAGCCGCACTCCGCTGCGACCGAGGCAGCCGATGAGCCGCGCGCCGTCCGCGTCCTCGCCCAGCACCGTCAGGAGCGAGACGTCCGCGCCCAGCGCACGCACGTTGGCCGCCGTGTTCGCCGCACCGCCGCAGTCGTCCTCGCGCTCGTGGATGTCGACGATCGGCGCGGGCGCCTCGCGGCAGAGGCGCGTGCTGGTGCCGCGCAGATACGTGTCCAGGATCGCCTCGCCGATCACCAGCGCGCGAAGCGATGAGAACCTTGCAAGGACATCGAACAGATCGCTGGTCATGGTGTGTACTGCACCTTCGACGGTTCCTCGACGCCGGCGATGATCGCGGCCGCGCGATCTAGATCGCCCACCACGACGCTGGGCCAGCGCTTGCCGTCCACGCGCCACTCCGTCTCGTTGCCGTTGTCCAGCAGGATCGTGCGGCAGCCGGCGCGGTTGCCCGCCTCCACATCGTCCAGCGTGTCGCCGACCATCCACGACTCCGCGGGGTTGATGCCCAGCTCCGCCGCCGCGCGCAGGATCATCCCCTCCGCGGGCTTGCGGCATGAGCACTCCACCGCGAACTCCGTCACGGAGCCCTCCGGGTGATGAGGGCAGTAGTAGAACCCGGCCAGTTCCGCGCCCAGGCTGGTGCGCCCGACCACGTCCACCAGCGGGGACACCGTGCGCGCGACCAGTGCATCCACGATGGGGCGCTCCGCCGCGCTGCCCGTCACCACCACGCGCAGCCCCCGCGCCGTCA